>JAZRVD010000239.1:0-12746 GCA_045598945.1 Bacteroidales bacterium
CGCCTGTTGTTAGAATAACTTTTACAGGGGGTGTTGGCAGGTCGTTCTTCTCGATGTATCGTGCAAGAATATAAAGTGAAGAGCCATAGCCTCGTATTGCTTTGGGCTTTAGTTTGCACAGTGCTATGTAATGCTCGTGCATCGCTTTGTCTGTAACATCTGCGCTACTGTGTTTGCTGTTGCGCATGATGATGTGGTCATAAAGGTTCTTTGCACTTAGTAGATTGTTTTTTTTGACGATGGAGTTCCCTCCTAACGAAAATATTTTATCGCCTATATGCAACCCATACCATTCCCATGCTCTTAGTGTTGATGCTTTCCAGCAACTCCATTCTTCTTTGTCTGTATAGAATTGTAGCGGTGTACCTGTGCTCCCACCTGTCGATTGTCGTCTGCGTCGTTTTTCTGGTATGGTTGTGCTAAAAAGTTTGTCGTAGTTCTCTCTAATAATTTGTTTGGTTAGAATTGGTATTTTTGGGAGGTCTTCGCGTGTCTTGATATCGTCAGGTTTTATGTCGTTTTCTTTAAATAGCTGTGTGTAGTAGGGCACAGTCTCGTAACAATGGTGAATAAGTTTTTGTAGTTTTTGGTTCTGATATTTTTGTAACTCTTCGGCACTAAGTTGTTCGAGTTTTCTGAGCTCAATGAGTCTTTTTTTCACTTTGCTACCATATACCCAATCGCCTAAAGGTAATAAGATATTGTAATCTATTATATTATATATAGACATTATATAAGTATTATGATATGCAAAGATACTTAATTCTGATGATATAAGGCGAGATGGTGTTTGTTGCGTTTGTATTTGTATGAACGTAAGGCGTTAGCTTTTAGATATTTCTTCCAATAACTTAACGATACTTTTGTTTATATCGCCTGTGGTGGAGTAGTATTGTTCTCGTTTTGTCTGCCATTCTTTCTTGTGCGATGTTGTTGATAGTTCTGTTGCTTTGGATAGCACTTTGTCGAATTCGGCTATGTTGTGTAGCAGTTTGTAGTCCTTTTCAAGCATGATGAAGTTTGACATGTCGTTTGGTCCAACAAAGCTGTTGCTGCGAATGGCTGGTGTGCCGAGCAAGGCGGCTTCTGTTGCCATGGTTTGTGAGTCGCCTATATATAGCTCGGCTTCTGACAACACATGGTGTATAGCTGAGGCTGGTGTTGGCAGCTTGTATTGCTGCAGGTTGGTAGGCAGTGGCTTTTCGGAAGAGATGTATACGGTGAGGTGTTGCTGTATTGCTGCTATCAGTTGTTCTCGTTGCTCTGGTGTCATTCCGCCTTGTCCTACGTCGTGGTTGGCATACCATCCTACAAATCTTAGTATGGCGTATGGCTTTTGTAGGTGGTATTGTTCTGCAATCTCTTTGTTGGGTGTAAAGATGCTGGGGGTAAGATAGCAGTCTTCAAACAGTCCTGCTACTCTTTTGTGCTTGTTGCCGTAGTTTAACTTGAATGTCTGTGGCGTTATGATTAGCGAGCTGAGTGGGACAACGTAGCGATTAGTTACTTTTACCACTTCGGAATCGGGAAAGATGACACTCTTCCTGTTTGTCAGCCAGGCTATAAATGTGCCGTAAAATGATGCTTTTGATACTATTACATCGGGTTTGAATTTGCTGACAATTTGTCTGTAATTCATCAAAATGCTGAATGTGCCGAATATTTTAGCGAGCATGCTGTGGCGGTGTCTGCCAAATATTTCGTATTCAACATTCTCTTCTTTCAATAGTTGGAGAAGCACATCTTTATCGCGTGCAAGCACTTTTATTGTGTGCCCTTTGTCGCGAAGTTGTTGCATTACATATTTGAACTGGTAGTAATGCTTTGGATGGTTAAGCTCAAAAATGTATTTCATTCTGCAAGATTTTTTATGATTTTGGCTGGCACTCCTACCGCAAGGCAATAGTCTGGCACGTCTTTGGTTACAACGGCGCCGGCTCCAACAACAGCACACTTGCCTATCGTTACTCCTGGCATGATGATGCTGCCTATGCCTATGTGTGCGCCATCTTTGATGATGATGGGCTTGTATATTAGAGTGCAGTCCATTACAGGTTTGTCTTTTTGGTATTCTTTCAGGTTACGTTGATGACAGAGTAGCTGACAACCTGCTGTTATCCAAACATTTTTCCCTATAGTTATCAAATCTGGTCGAGAGTCGTCGATAAGTACGCTACGGCTTATTCTTGAGCCACGGCCAACATGAACGCCTCTTAATCTGTGTATTGCGGTTGTTATTTGTGCTGGAAAGGTAAATGGGGCTATGACGGACCAGAACCTAATCCAGATACCTCGTATTACAGATTTGAATGTTCTCGGATTGTACATGTTAGTCTTGGTATATTGAGTATATTTTTGTTTTTATGCTATCCCAGCAGTAGTAGGGTAGGCATGTCCGGGCTTGTTGTATCATGTGTAGGCTTGCATCTTGACGCTCTACGGCTGCAAGCATCTTTTGAGATAGCATGTCAACGTTCCCACTTTCAAATAGCATGCCGCTTTCGTTGTCGGTAATCATATATGGCACTCCGCCTACGTTGCTGGATATTATCAGTAGTCCGGCATTGACGCCTTCAAGTATCGATACGGGCATGTTGTCTATTTTGGGTGCAGAAAGCATGATATCGGCTTGGTCGAGATATTTGTATATCTCACTGTTGGCTACTCTGCCGGTAAATACCGTATTTTGTATGCCTTGTTGTGCTGATAGTGCCTCAAGTTTCTCTTTTTCTGTCCCTCCACCAACAATCGTTAATGTGGCATCGGGTATTTGTTGTTGTACCTTGGCAAAAGCTTTGATAATGTTGTCTATTTGGTAGAGCGGTGTTAGAGTTCTGATGCTTATGAAGTTTGGATGTATGATTTCTCGTTGGCGATATAGCTGTGGGTCGAGTTCTATGATGTTTGGTATAATGGTACAAGGTATGTTATGTCTTGCAAAGACCTTTTCTAAATAGCCTGACAGTACGATGTTGTTGCTGTGTAGCAAGAAATGACGTACTAATTTGGGGTGCTTGTCGAAAAAATCGCCGCCACCACCTCCGTGATAGGTTACAACAATCTTTTTACCAAGTATCTTTGCAATGGTTATCCCAAATACTGCTGGCAGGAAGCCCCAGCCTGAGCAGCAGTGTACATGTAGTATGTCGTAGTGTCGTGCAGTGTGCAGCAGCGCGACAGGCATTGTCAGTCTCTTTGCAATGTTGCCAAGGGTGCTGAATATTGCTGTACTATGTCTTTCTGCGTTGAGTTTTCGTGTCAGTATCTCAACTTGTCCTGATATGCCGCCACGTCCGGCCTTGTAGTTTGTTATAAAAAGTATTTTCATTGTTTTATTCTTAAAACATTCCTCGAGCGCCCAGTTTGAAGAATGCCCATGCTACTGACATGACGGGTACAACATAATACCATTTTTTTATAAAACTATATCCTTTGCCGTCGAGTTGTGTTATGCCGTAGGCTGCAAGTATGAGTAGTGCTGGTAATCCAGGCAGCAGAAATCGCTCGGCGTTGGCGTATCCGCTGAGTGAGATAATGCCGAGATAGCATATAGCGTATGACCCTATCAACGATAGGTTGCGCCAGTTTTTCTTCTTGAATATGCTTATATATAGTGCCAATAGCACGAAGCCTCCCATAAAATTGCGTACAAAGTTGCCGCTGTGCATCATGTTTTGGTTGTACTGTTCGGTGGCGTCGATCATGGTGGGGAATGGTAGGATGAAAATCATGGGTGCCATGACGGTGCCAGTGGCATATTTCGCCCATTCTACGCCTTTGCTGGCTTGGTAGTTGCGTTTTATATCTTCGTTGCTAAATTGCAAGTCCCAGTATTTCTCTACCTCTTGTATTAGCTTGCCTCCTGCCAGTACTGCTATTGCCAGTGCGCACCAGGCTATAAGAATGACTCGCTTGCCTTTGCCTACAATCTTCTGTTGCGTTACAGCAAGGGCGGTAATTAATGAGAAAAACACGGTTACGCCCAATACTGTGCGGAAGGTGAAAAGACTTGCACCTAATAGAATGGGCAGAATGACGTTGGTTATTTTGAATTTCTTGCAACGTAGCATATAGTCCGATCTCTCAAGAAAGGCGATGATTATAAATATCATCTCGGTCTCTTTAAGGTGCAAGCCACAGTACATTATCAGGTTTGGCATAAAGCATGCAAAAACGCCTGCCAGTCTTCCGCCTTTCTCGCCAATATTTCGTGCTGCTAATTTGTAAAGCAATACTGCGCTCAGTGCACTCCATACGGCTTTTAGTAGCCGTGCAATGATAATGTTGACACCGAAAATCTTGTAGACTAATGTTAGATAGGTAACGTAGCCCAGGTCGGAGTATCCGCTCGACTCGCTGTAGTCTTTGAATATTCTCTTCCATGTTCTTTCTGATTGGTCCCATGCTGTTTCGTGGTATCCCATTGCATCGCCAACGCCAAATTCAAAGTGAGTGCCTGTCGCCCAAAAGTAAAAATAATAAGATATTATCACCCATACGACTCGTATGATGAGAGCGGTGATAAATAGTTTCTTTTTATATTTTTTATCAGGCAGTTTCTCCCATTTTTTGCTATATGTCGATGAGCCAAGAAAGAATAATGCAATAAAAGATATGCCTATGGCGTAGAAATACCATGGCATGGGATGGTGATAGAACAATAGCAACACCATCCCTAATGCGATGAGATATAGCGTGATGCCTTTGTTGGCAATTATCTTGGGAAAATAGGATATCATCTTTTTCAGATGTTGTTAGTCAAATAGTCTTCTTTTTGTCTTTATAAGGACTATAGATAATTTTTTACCTAAAAGGGATAATATTTTTTGTTTGATTCCTTTTTTGTTAATAGTCCAGGAACTTAAAAATTGATGGTCGCAATATGTGTTTTTTGTTAAAAGGTACTCTCCTGTTGTTTGTCTTGGACAAAAATAGTCTGAGGGGAATATATGTATATCTTTGTATATTTGATAATCCCCGTTACAGATTAGTCCATTTGTTTTCATTTGTTCAGTTATACGAAGTGTGTTTGTTTTTATATTTTGTGTTCCATTGGCTAATATAAAATGCTCTTTTTGATATAAATCAAGTTGTTCTTTTGCCCATTTGCTGTTTATTGATGTTCCAATTATTCCAGTACCAATTGGTTTATTTTTAGATCCTTCGAATCCAATAAAGCCAGATAGGGACATTAGATCATTAAATGGTTTAATACTAAATACGTCAACATCCATATATACGCCTCCTTCGGTATATAGTGCGTAAAGGCGTGCTACATCGCTTACAAAGGCGTATTTCTTTGCATGATAGGCCTCTTTGCAGTAGTCCCATGCGTTGATGTCGAAGTTTTCTTCGTTCCAAAGTTTGTATTCCCAGTCGGGCATGGTGTTGTGCCACGAGGCAATACATTGTTTTGCACTGTCGGGCATTTCGCCGTGTCCAAACCAGCAATAGTGTATCTTTTTAGGTATCATTTTTTTCTTTTATGTCGTATATGGCAGTAAAGAGCAGGTGAGAACTTTATGAGCAATAGTTTCCGTTTTGCACTCTTGGTTGTCATCCGTAGTGTTAGATGCTTTATGCCCAGCTGTTTCCAGTTGGCGATATGTTTGGCTCGTTCATTGTAGAACGTGTCGCTTATCTTGTCAAAATATGTAACGGTGGTTTGTGCTATCATGCTATTAAACCACTTTTTGTTGTTCCAGGTTTTAGACTGTTGTTGAAGAGCTTGAATAATGTATAGTTGGTTGGCTATTATTTTCCGTTGTTTTTCAAGAGAAGAGTTTTTGGTTATCGAGCCTTTACGGATTAGGTAGTTGTAGCAGATGTTGTTTGACGAGCTAACGCGTTGTGCATTTGTAAGAAGGCGTGCAACCCATTCTGTATCTTCAAAGAATATGCCTTGCGTGAAAAGGGCATCTTGTGCCAGTTTGCGTTTGATAATAAATTGGACGGCATAGCATGCCAGACCTAATCTATTGGTAAGAAACTCCTTGCCGGTACATACTGTATTGTCGTAGTTGGTAAAAGGGCGTAACTCTTTGTTGGGATTTATTGGCACTCCCTCTTCGGTAATGTTTTGATAGTTAAAACGTAATATGTCAAGGTTGTCTCTTTTTATTTGTTCGAGAAGTTCGTTTGTGGTGTCATGTACAAGGTGGTCGTCGCTATCAACGTATTGGATAAAATCTCCAGTTGCGATAGAAATACCATTGTTGCGGGCGTTGCTCAATCCTCCGTTTTTTTGATGAATGACATGTATGAAGGATGGGTGCTTGGTGGCATATTCGTCTGCTATCTCTCCGCTTTCGTCTGTGCTGCCATCGTCAACAAGTATTATCTCGAATGTATTTTCAGGAAGGTTTTGTTCGAGAATGCTATCTATACATTGTGGTAGATATTTTGCTACGTTGTAAATAGGAACAATATATGATAAAGTTGGTGTCATCAATGCAGTATGTTGTGTTTATCGTTTCTTGAACAAAAGGTGCAGCTGGTGTCGTGTAAAGTATTGCAGACCAAATCTAAGTGGTTGTTTTTTTGTAAACAGAAGTATGTGATGCCATTTCTTTTTTCCATGTAGTGCATCTACAATCCTGTAGTAAAAAAGTGTTAATAGTTGTGGATAATCGTGTAATTTTTTTTCAATGTCGTTATAGTGTAATAGTCTAAGTTCAAGTAATTTTTGTTTTATTTCTTTTTTTCTTGTTGATGTGAGTGATTTAGAGTGAACACGATATAAATATAATGGCTTATGAACAACGTCTATTTTCCCATATAGAGCCATTCTTATCCAATAATCATAGTCTTCAACTAAAAACATTTTTTCATTATAGATGCCAATTTTATTTGCGGCTGTTTTTCTATACATAAAACAGCCCCCTAAATAATTGTTTAAAAAAATTTGTTGATTGATGTTGTTGTATACGTTGTTGTGCTTTATGACTCTCCCTTTTTCATTGATTATAGAATACTCTCCTACAACCATTTGAGTTTCGTTATGGTTGTCAAGATACTGAGATAAGACTGTTAGCATATTGGGTAGGAGAATGTTGTCATCACTTGTCCATGTAAGATATTCTCCTGATGCATGCCTAAACCCTTCATTAAGCGATGCAGGTAGTTTTTTATTTGTAGTATTATGAAAAACTTTTATTCGAGAATCTTTTTTAGAATAGTCGTTTGCGACTTCTAATGTATTATCGGTAGAACAGTCGTCAACAATTATTAATTCCCAGTCTACAAAATCTTGTTTTATACAGCTTTCTATTGCAAGATTAAGTGTAGGAGCTCCATTGTAACAAGGAAGAACTATGCTTATTTTGGGCGTCTTCTGTTGATTAGTCATGATGTTGCGGGTAGATGTTAACAAAGCCATGGTGTGTCGATGCTTTCATACCAAAATATTGCTGGATATTTGAATGCAAAAATATAGCGTTTGATTCCGTATAATATTCCTTTTCTCATTGGGTGTTCGTAAGATGAATAAAGTTGAATATTTGCAACGCCGGCAATAAATATGCTTAGCGGAGTTTGTTTTTTTATATTTGATAAAATAGTAATTATAAGCTTGTAATTTTTGTATGTAATTGATGTTAACTTTTTTTGGTATAGTAATTTGATAAAATTGATTCGACTCTCAAGGTATTTTGGCATAAGTATATGTTTGTTGCCATGGAATAGATTTTGGATAACAAATAAATATTTTCTGTAACTATTTGATATTGATTGTGTGTCTTGTTGTCGTTTAAGTGCGCTTGTTTTGCTCTCTGTATGGGTATAAAGAGATGCTGCATTTGTATGTCTACGCCAAAATCCTAAAACTTTGTCGCATTCAACGATCTTATTACAAAATATGCCGTAGATAGCAAGAACGTAATCCCAAGACATCGTTCCACAATATTCATATAGCCAAACAATAGATTTGCGAAATAGACATGTGTGTCCTCGGAGTCTATTCTTATAGATAGATAGATAGATAGATGGGGTTTGCCATGTACTTTTAACGGTCTTTTGTGCTTCTTGGTAGAAATCGTCTTCTTGACAATAAACTATATCATAATTGTCCGATAATGTATTGCAAAGTGTTTGAAGTCTATTATTATACCATACGTCGTCCTGATCGCAGGGAGCTATCAAATCTGTATGAGTTTGTTGTATGGCATTTATAAAGTTAGCATCGGCTCCTAATTTTGTTTTATTAACATGAATGTTGATGAAGTTGTATTTTTGCTGATATTTTTGTAGAATGTTTATGGTGTTGTCTGTTGAACAATCATCATAAATTTCGATAGAATCTGGTTGTAATGTTTGGTTTATTATCGAGTCAAGTTGTTCTGAAATATATTTTTCTCCGTTATATGTGCACATTACAACGGCTAATGTGTTTTTCTTCATTTATCGAGTAAAATAAAATTGTATTTTTTTTATAAAAGATTTTAGAGAATCATTGTGAAAATTGCCAAGGAATTTTCTTGATTTTTTTCTTAAGATAGATTCTTTATTAGATAATTCTTCTTGTAAATATGTATACATTTCTTTTGGACTGTCGTGTCGATAATAGAAATCGTTTTTCTTTAGGCAGAGTTTAGTATATTGCATGAATTTTTTGTTGGAGAAGTTGTTTGTTAGAGTGAGGTTATATCTCTCTTTGAAAAATCGACAAAGTTCGTTTGTACGATATAAGAAAAAGGGTCCAAGATTTGGATTGTCGGTAACAAAAACGGATAAATGAATGTCAATATAAATGACATGTAGATGTCTCATCTGATTGATACAAAATTGATAGTCATATTGCATCCATGCTTTACGAAGCAGTATGACCTCTGTACCCTGGTTACAGAAAACGGCATTGTGTCCCAAACTACCTTCTGTTGTGGCAAAAGTATTGCAGTTTTGTAAATAAAATAGTTGTTCAGAAAATGGTATCTGTTCTGGATATACAATGTAAAATCCGGCTTTCTTAAAACTACGTTCAATGGACAATTCTCCAAATTCAGCAACTTTTTTGGTTAACTTTGTCCGGGAAAAATATATTTTTTGATGTTTTTTGTAATTGTTGTTTTGTTTTGAAATGTTATTAATAATAATGTTTATCGTATTATTCCATTCGGGTGTATAGTGTCGACTACATTTTTGATGGTCTACTAATAGGGAATTGTCAGGAATGATTAGTGTGTTAAATTGTGTTATTTGTTGTATTGGCGTAATCCGGTTTGCAATAGATGTGTCGTCAGTAACAGCGGTGAGTAATTTAATTAAAGGTGCTGGTGTTTCTTTAGTGTTATAGTAGGGAGATGTGAAATATATTTTGTGGTTTTTCCATTCTTCTTTTTGTGTTTTGTAAAAATACCAAATTTTGCTAAATCCGTCAGTAAAATAATGTCCCCAACAGATAGGTATTGTGCCTAAATAGATAGATGGTGTTTGTTCAATAAGTTTGGATTGATTTTGAATATAGGATATTTCATCTAACAATACGTCTTTTTTTAGTTGTTCGTAAGTGCTAAGTGAGTTGACATCATATAGTAATTCCCCGTTAGGTGTTATTACTTCACCTATAAGATTTGGAATTTCTGATATAAATGGAGCAATAATTCCATTTTGAATGATTCTGATATTGTATGTTGCAGGAAGTTCTCTATTGTAGTTCTCTTCTTGAATTGCTTTTGCTGATATGTTGTAGGTATAGTCTGTATTAATTGTCATTTTTTAGGTGTTTTTTTGAAGTGTTTCCTCATAATAGATAACCATTCGATGGCTTTCCCAATAAAATAAGGTGTGTTAAATATGTATTTGTATTTATGTGGTAGGACGCTATAGTCAAGTTTCTTTGCCGCCGCTCTTGCAATGGCTCTATCTTTTTTATAACGAAAATAGTGCTGTTTTATTGACACGGCACACCAGTTCTGAATGTAATGGTAGAATATCTTGTTGTCTTTGTACGAGACGTATTTCTCTGGATAGTATGCTAAGCATTGTGTAAAGTCTTTATTTTCATTGCTTGCACGGTTTGTTGCATCTTGCCGATAGATGACTAACGTCTTGTCGTAATATATTGCAGGGAAGCGTGCTATTAGTCTGAACCACATGTCGCAGTCTTCTGCTATTCGTATTCGTGTATCAAAAAGCCCTGTGGTTTCAAAGGCTTTTTTTAGCACTACGGTAGATGATGAGCAATAAAGGTCAGACACACGATTTTTCATTTGAAAGTAGTTTGGCACAACTCCTCTATAGCCTTCGGACAATCCTGTTGGCAGGTATCGTGTTTGCTTGTTGTTTGCCATCTCAATAAATCCAACACCCCATATTGCGGCGTTGGAGTAGTCGTTTATTAGTCTTGCTTGTTCCTCAAGGCATGTCGGCAACCAGATGTCGTCAGCATCTAAGAATGCTATGTAGTCATTTAACGATGCTTGTATGCCTGTATTTCGTGCCGAACATACTCCACCATTTTCTTTGTTGATGATTTTTATTCGTTTGTCGGTAATGGTGGATAGTTTCTCAAGAGAGTTGTCCGTAGACCCGTCGTTGACAACAATTATCTCGTAGTTGGTGTAAGTCTGATTTAGAACGCTGTTGATTGTGTCGATAATGTGCTGTCCTTTGTTGTATAGCGGTATGACGATAGAGAAAGAAATGTCTGTCATAATGTGGTTGCAGTTTATAGTAGTCTATATGCTATAGAATATCGTAGTCTGAGATATTTTTTTATTGAGATATAATTTTTGGTCTCGCATAATCTTTTACAATCCTTTTTATAATACATCTTTTTGTATTCGTGTGTTAATAGGGGTAGAATATCAAGTATTTCGTTGCATATATCTTGTATTAATGTTGTTATTCCGTTACTCCATTTAATAGATGGTTTTGTTGTTGTTAATATGCTATTATATCTTTCGATTAACGCAATGCGATATTCTATTTGAGAATAGGATATTTGATTATGTGTTGTTGAATTGTCTACATTGCGATAGTAATAAACCTTGTTTGGGATATGTTTTACCTTTTGGGCATGATAATAGAGTAATATGGCAAAGTCGCAATCTTCGTATTGCACATGCTCGGCAAAGCATAGGTTGTTGTTTGTTATCAAATCCTTTTTTATGATTTCTCCCCAAACACTACAGCATTTCCAGTCCCATTTAACTCTGGGGTCGAATACATATTCTTCGCCAGTGCATGGTCCCATCTCATATCCGATGTCTCCTTTTCGAAATCCTTGCTTATTGTCGGTCTTAAAGTCAAAGTCTAATATCTCAAGTTCATCTTGTTCTGCTGTTTCTAATAGTTTCTTCAAACATTTTGGCTCTATGGCGTCGTCGCTGTCAACAAACCAGATGTATTTTCCTTTCGCATTCTCAATGCCAATGTTTCGTGCTCCTCCTTGTTTGAGGTTTTCAGGACATGTATATAGTTTTAGCGTGGAGTATTCTTGTTGTAATTTTTCAACAATGCTTCTGCTATTGTCTGGGGAACAATCGTCAATACATATTACCTCATATTCTTCTTCTGCTATGTCTTGATTGTATATGCTTCTAATGCATTCTTCAATATATTGTTCAACATTATAGAATGGGACAATAAAACTGAGTCGTATGTTGTTTTCTGCCATGGATATTGGTGGGAGGTTCATAGAGATAGTTTTTCAATATGGCATTGGTGCTCTTTGCTTTTCTCGTCGTAGTTGATGCCAACGAAAAGCATGTTGCCGCGGTAGTGTTCGAGAATGTCGTCGTATTTTTTGTCTTTAATGTGCTGAATGGCCGATTCGGCGCTTTTGTTGTTTTTTAATTCTACTATTAGTGCCGGGGTGTTGGGGATATATGGTATAAAGGCGATGTCGGCATAACCTTTGCCTGTGGGCAGCTCTTTTATGATGGTGTATTTGGCTGTGGCGTAGAAGTAGGCAAGTCCTATGGCGCTCTGAAATGAGGCTTCGTTGTTGTAAGTCAGCGGATTGGTAGCGCGGAGGTGTGCTTCAGTGAGTGCTTTTGCTACGGCATCGTTATTGCAGGCTATGGTGTCCTCGACGAGCTGGCGTGAGTCGTTGACAAGTTTTACGACCTCTTTATAGTCGGGAGACTGTGCAATAGATATTATCCATTGGGTGCGTATCTCGTTGTTAGGTATGCGACACGTTTTGTCCTTTTTGTTATATGCAAGATAGCCTAAATGAATAAGATATGCGAACACATCGTCTTTGCATCTAAAGTCAGTCATGGTATTTAGATATGAATTAGGCTCAACAGGTACATGTCCTCCACCTATCATAGTAACGACATCGTCTTTAATGCCTTCAAAATTCATAAGTATGTAATCTCTTAAGGCATCATACGAGCCAGTCTGAGTCCAATAGCAGTCAAAATGATGACTTTCTATAGCTTCTATTACTGATTTTGGATTGAATATTTCTTTTGCATTGGGATAAATTGTTTTGCCTTTATTAGGACCGAAATCAGCCACACCGCTAAGATCGTATCCGTCATACCAACGTTTGCAGTCTTCAAAAGGCATGTTGTATGTTTGACACAAAGTTTTGACTTCATCAGCTGTGAAGCCTATATGTTCTGCCAGTTGTCTTGCGTTCAGCATTGTGTATTCTTTAAATACATTTAGCTTAGATTGTATCTTGTCGCGAACAATAGGCAGGATGCCAGTGATGTAAGACAGTGCGATAGCAGGTGATAGACTTGTGTTTTTGAAGAGGCTGATGAGAAATTGTAAATAGCTGTTGAAAGTCTCTT
>JAZRVD010000240.1:0-11913 GCA_045598945.1 Bacteroidales bacterium
TGAGAACAAGAAGAAGCGCATGGTGGTGAAAAACATCGAAGCCACACGCGGACACAAGCAGTTTGCCGACTACAACGACGAATGGGAGTATCTTGTCAATTCAGGCATCGCCATGGCTGTACATGCCATCAGCAACCCCAGATTCCCCCTGTTGGAGTCGGAACGCAAAAACTTGCTAAAGCTCTACATCAACGACATAGGCTTGCTCACAAACCTTATCTACGACACCAACATCAACGCCATCCTCGACGACCAGTGCAGCGTCAACCTTGGCACGGTCTACGAGTCGGTAGTAGCCCAAGAGCTCAACGCTCACGGTCTGCAGCTGCACTACTACGACAACAAGAAAAAGGGCGAGGTGGATTTTATCGTCGACGACTACAGGCATCTCTCGGTGCTGCCTATAGAGGTCAAGTCGGGCAAGGACTACAAGGTGCACAGCGCCATCGACAGCTTTCTACACGACCCGTCCTACACCGTCGACCACGGCATTGTGTTTAGCAACAGCCGCGAGGTGCGACAAGAGAATGGCATAGTATATATGCCTGTCTACTACGCCATGTTTATAGAGCGGCAGGCGGCAAGCGACGAGGAACTCGTCGTCAGATTAGAAGCTCCGCCACGTCTATAAATTGATATTTCAATCTATTCAAAACAACTTCCTATTACTCTCAACATTCAATAATTACAAATCAAACAATTTCTAACTAAAAAACATTTTAGAAGAAAAAACTGCAATGACTCATCCTCTGCATTTACTCGTCTTCTTGTAAAAGAGCATTGAATCCTTGTGTATCTGGAAGTATACGATTGTATTGCTCTGGTGCGTCTTCACCTATTCGGAAGGTTGCGACTCCCATGGGTTTGGTATAATCCTGAACGGCGAGTTCCACTACCATTTTATCCATTTCTCGACACAGTATAAGACCTATAGGCGGATTCTCATGAGGCATACGCGTCTGCTTGTCAAGCAACGACAGATAAAACGAGAGTTGCCCGAGATGAGCGGGCTGGAAGCGACAATCCTTGAGTTCTACGGCTACGAGACAATTAAGCTGACGATTAAAGAAAAGAAGATCGACAAACTTCTCTTCATCACCATATACAAGGCGATAGTTGGGCTGAATGAATATGAAATCCTGTCCGAAACGAAGAATAAAATCACGTATATTGTCGGAAATACGCTTGTTGAGCAATGGTTCATTGCGTTCTTCGGGCGATTCATAAAGATCTTCAGCATTGATAAAGCCAAGAAGGTAACTCTCCTTGAATGACTTGAGAGTACGGATAGCAAGTTTTGTATCGGGAATAGTCTCTGTAAAATTCGATGAAAGGTTTCCTCTATCTTTATATAGGTCTTGTTTTATAAAGTCGCGAAGTGCGTACTTGCTCCAAGCTCGAGTTGCACACTGGTGAATATAGAAAGTGCGCTCATTTAGGGACTTACATTTGCGAAGTATGATGACATGATGAGTAAATGGCACGCGAAGGAAATCTGACCAATCCAATTCGTCGGCCATTGGCTGACGAATTTCGGAAAGAAGCTGACTTTCAAGGAGCTGTCCCATTTCGTCGGCTACTGGCCGACGATTTACGATAGGACTCCATTCTTCATAAAAAGTACGCATATCCTTCAAATTAGTCTCGCCAAATCCCGTAAGCCCTGGTATCTCTTTTTGAAGCTGTTCAGATATGACTTTGAGAGCTCCTTTTCCCCACATACCATGGCGAGAATTCTCAGACACATACCTACCAACGCCATAGTAGAGCGATAAAATTTCGTTGTTAACGGAACGAAGTGCTCGTGCCTGAGACCTCTGTATAGCTTGTTTTATGAAGCCTACAGCCTGCTGGAGGTTGGAAGTGAGTTGTATGCTGTTTATATCGTTAGCCATATATTTATGTTTTTTAGGTATGTGATGTTTATTCACAAATACAAATATTTTCTTAAAGACGTACAAGCTATCGTTTCTATAAGCGTTTTTTCATCTTCTTGTCTATCCAAAAGCTACATTCACGTCAAAAACATAAACCCGTGTTTAACGCAAATTAATCGTAAATTTACAAAAATTAAATTCACGAAAGATTTGCGAACATTCACGTAAAAAAAACTGCTATTCCAAGGCGCTGCCGTTGGGCTGAAAGCTTTTACCCCTGCGTGACATGTCTTCACCTCGACAGAGAAATTGTTTCGCTATCGAGACTTATCAAAAAAACGTTCCAGCTAAAACTACAATATCCTTATTGCCTTGCCTGCCTTGGGGGCGCTGCCGAAGCCTATGTTATACTGGGCTCTGAGACCGAACTTGTAGAAGCTGAGACCGGTAACTCTGCCGTCCTTGGTGATGCCACGATATTCGAGGTTGCCAGGAGTAAGGTTGAGGAGCATGTCGGACTGAGGATTGTTGACATGTATAGAGCCGAGGCTATAGTCTACGAAGAGAGAGAACTGCAACGAGCTGTTGGAGGCGAAATGCAGACGGTAGCCCAACTCGGCGTTAGCCATCACCGTTACAGCCTTGCTCTCGCCGTCCTTGCCAAAGATGGAGTACTCGCCGTCGAAAGGCTCAATGGTCTCCTTGTATTTGGGATCGTCGGCAAATTGCTGACCTATCTCGTCGAAGCCTATAATGTATACATCCGTCTCGTTGCAACGGTAGTTGCTTTTGACCTGCAACGGTATAGCAAATTTGAGACCGAGGTTGAGAAACACTGACTCCATACTGTATGTAAAAAGGACAGGAATCTCAAGCATGGTGGTGGTATAGGACTCTTCTATCGACACTGTATTGCCTACGCAGTGGGCGAGGCTAACGATGTCCATGCCGTACTGTTTGAGGTTTTCCGGCAGGTTGTATTCCGAGAAGAGGCTGTCGGCGGAGACACCGCTGCTGGTAGTGGTGAAGCCCACACCGATGAGGAAGCCGAACTTTCTGCCGAAGCCACCTTGATAGCAGATGTCGAAACCGTAGGAGAAGCCTGGCGTAACATCGAAATTATCGATACCCAAAGGTTGCAGAGCTCCCAAGCCGGCACGCATGCCGATACCGAAATAAGAGTCGGAAAAGCTGTTGCGATACGAGCGAGCTTGGAGAGATGAGGAGCAACAACAGAGAACAACAAAGAGACATACCACGCCGGCATGCAGGCAGAAGGTCTTTCTGCCTGCACGGAGCAGCGAGGTTATGAGACTAAACACTTTAGACATAAGACTAACTAACATTAGTTACTTGGTTAATCGTAGGTAGCTACTATTTGACGATAAAGTGGCGAGTAGCGGCACGGCCGTCGGCGGTAACGATGCGCATGGAGTATACGCCTGCCGGCACGTTGGCGTTGAATACCGTTGTCTTGCCTTGCAGGTCTACATTCATCACTTCGCGGCCGTGGAGGTCGTAGAGTATCACTGCACCGCCTATCAGCAGGCTCTCGTCAGCAGTAGTGCGGATAGTTACAGTACCATTCTGGCGCGACGGATTAGGATAGAGCATAAACTCTATTGGCTCTTCTTCCACATCGTCGATGCCCTCGTGAGAGCCGAAGCACACCTGCTGGCTTCTCACCCAGTGCTGCTGATCCTTGTCGGTAGCGCCCATGACATAGTAGCAGCCGTCGAGAATAGACCAATCGGTGTTGTGATACTGGTCGTCATTGGCGCCATACATGAGTCTGCCATCCTTGTACCAACGGTAGGCGTAGTAGTCGACACGATCGGAGCCCTCGCCGTCGGGATAGTGGTTGACCATGAGCAGCGTGCCGTCAGGGTCGATGACGATGACAGGACGCACGCCGATGAGGAACTCGGTGATATGCAGCGTGATGATGCTGTCGCAGCCGTAGACGTTCTTAAGTGCGTAGTCGTAGTAGCCCGGCGAGACGATGAGCATCTCGTGCCAGTCGCAGTCGGTGCCTACGACAACGGTGTCGATAATCTGGTGCGACGACTTGTTGACGGTGAGCATGAGAGTGTAGCTGCTGTCGCAGCCTGCCGTAGAGACGCCTTCGTTTCTAACATTGGCAGACCTCAGGTATGTCTCACCTGTAACATCCCACACAAAGGTGTCGCAAGCTGTGGCGCGTATGACGGTATCTAAGGAGTGGAACACCTGCACCTTGATGACAGCGATGCTGTCGCACGAAGAGCCGTTGTAGTTGTGAGTAACATGGTTGACGGTCTCGCTATGGAAGAAGCGGTCGCCGTTGGAGAGCACCACGCTGTCGCAGCCGCTCTTGTAGAACTCTTTGCGGACGGCGTTGTTGACAAGGTTGAGGATATGCTGGCTTGGGCAGTAGACCTCGTTGAGATAGCCAAGCGTGTATACGCCGGTCTCTGTGTAGGTCTGGTTGTTGCCGGCCTCCCACTTGTACGGGTTGCAGGTGATGATGTTGGTGGTGTCGTATGAGCCGTATCTCACAGTGAGGTGGAGAGTGATAAGGCTATCGCAACCGGCAGCGTTGAGGGTATGGTAAGTGGCGGTATCCACCGACTTGGTAAAGATCCTGTTGTCTTTCCATACAAAGCTGTCGCAAACCTCCTGGAACTCGATGGACGAAGAGGAGCGAGCTATAGTGAGATGCAAGTAGGCGGTGCTGACGCAGCCGTTTTGGTTGGGGTAGCGATAGGCGTCGGTGGTACTCATAGAGTATGGCTTGTTGTTGCGCCACCACACATAACGGCTGTTGCACTCGGTGTGGGTGTCGTGCACCACCTCGCCATGGTTGATAGTCAAGGTATAGGTGATGATGCTGTCGCAGCCTTGTGCGTTGCGGACGGTATCCATAAAGCGTTGCGACTGAGAGTACACCACGCCAGTACGCTGCCAGAGGATGCTGTCGCAGAAGGCGGTGTCGTGGTTGGCGAAGGTGTTCTGCTTGATGCTGAGGTTGAGCGAGACGACGCTGTCGCACTTGCCATCCTTAGTGCTGTAGTAGACCTCGTTGATAACGGTGTCGCGTGTGAGCAGACGAGCGCCGCTGCCCGGACGACGGTATTCGTAGTCGCCGCAAGCGAGGATATCTATCTTGTTAGTGTCCTTGCTGTTGATAGTAAGGTTGAGCGTATACACCGGGTGGCAGCCTGTCATCATGCTTGCCGAGAGGGTGTCGGAGAAGGTGTAGGAGGTAGACTCGGTGAAGAGGCTATCGAGGAAGTAGCTTGGCATCCAGTGGTACTCTTCGCAGGCTTCGACGGTCTCGATGGTAGTGTCGTTGTGGAAGATGGCGAGAGGCAACATGACGATGCTGTCGCAGCCGTTGATGTTCTTGTAGTACTTCTGATAGTTGCCCGAACGGGTGAGGAGTGTATCCCAATCGCCAAGCGTCCAGCGTAGGCTGTCGCAGACATTCTTCTTGGGCAATGTAGCCATGTTAGACTTGTTGATGATGACATGCAGCTTGATGATGCTGTCGCAGGTATAGCTGTTATGCTCAAGGAAGGTGGTGTCGAGGGTGTGGTCGAGACCGGTATGGCCGTGGTAGTAGGCGATGTCGCAGGCGACTATAGTGTCGGGCGTGGTGTCGGCCTTGTGGATAGTAACATTGATGATATGTATACTGTCGCAGCCACCAGCATTGGCGCCAACAGAGATGGTGTCGACCTTGGAGTCGGTGTAGTGGATAGTCTTTTGCGAGCCGTCGACAAACTTGACTCTCCAGTCATACCAGTCGCAATCCTCTGCGGCAAATTGTCTCTTCTTGTAGTAATTGACAGTGAGGTGCTTGATAGTAACGTTGCTGTCGCAGCCCATAGTGGTCTTGAGCTTGGCAGTCCATACGTTGTCGGTAGACTGGGTGTAGGAGTAGCCGCCAAAGTCGAAGCGGTCGCAAGCCATGGTGTCCTCTATACGCACATCGGGATATACAGGATAGATATCGAGAGTGAGCACAGCATCGCTGGCACAGCCGTAGTCGTTGTTGAAGAGATAGGTGTATGCTGTGTCGGTGTCGTAGTCGCGGTCGGTCATATCCCAGTGGAACGAGCCACAGGCGAAGGTGTCGAGGGCGAGATGGTCGCTGCCATACAGTTTGAGGTACAGCGTATCTACGCGTCCGCAGCCCGTAGCGGCATCCCAAGTGTAGTAGTTGGTGTCGTCGGTGCAGAGTATCTGCTTGCCGTCGATATTCCATGTGTACTCGTTGCACGCTGTGTCGTAGTAGGCTACAGCCTGTACATAGTTGAGATGGTAATGGAGGTAGTATACGGAGTCGCAATGAGGATTGCGCTCGGTAACGAAACGCTTGGCGGTGTCGGCATCGACATTGACAGGAGCATTGATGAAGTAGCCCTGCCACTCGTCGATGGTGTTGCAGCGGACTATCGTATCGTGTTGTTCGAACGACTCAACCACAACGAGGTGCATCAAGCTGTCGCTCTTGCAGCCATGGATATTGTTGTAGTTGTAGAGGTAGTCGTTGCTCTCGGTAAAGAGTTTCATGCCGCCGTTGTTGTCGTGCCACACTATGCCGTCGCACACAATGGTGTCGAAGCGGAAGGCGTCGGGCTGGTTGACGATGAGGTGCAGCGTGTCTACGTTCTTGCAGTTGGTACCTGCGCGGTCGTAGCGATACACCACGGTGGTGTCGTTGGTATAGAAGCGCTCGTCGCGCTCCCAGCGGTAGCGGTCGCCCTCGCAGATGCTGTCGACCTTGACCTTATGGGTAGAGGCATAGAGCGTTAGGTGCAGTGTGTCGTAGCTCTCGCAGCGGTCGCTATTGATATACTTCTGTACAAAGTCGATAGCGGTATCTTTGCCCGGTGCCACATATTTTATAGAGTAGCTGTCTTCTGTAGTGGTCTTGCTCCACACAAAGGTGTCGCACTTGGAGAGGACGTATGGGATGTTGGTGCTCTTGCGCAGGGTGAGCTGCAGAGTATCCATCACAGCGCAGCGCGTGTAGGTGTTGTCGTGGCTCAGACAGGTGTACTTGCCCGACTGGTAGCGCTTGCTGCCGCCCCACTCGTAGAAGTTGCAGGTGTCTACCATATATACCATGCCCTTGGGGCTTACTATCTCGCGCACCTTGACGGTAGCCACAGAGTCGCAGCCCACGCTGTTGGTGAGTGTAATGGTAGCCTCGTTGCAGTCGACACCTATGTTGCTCATGGTGATACCATTCCAAGTGTAGCTGCCGCACTGGTATGCGTCGATAACCTCTTGTGTGCTATGCGAAGTGTCTTTGACGGTGAGGTAGAGTGTGTCGATGCTGTAGCAGCCATCCATGTCGAAACGAGCCGTGTCGACCATTGTGGCCTTGCCACCCTTATAATCAAGCTCATCTTTCACGTTTACAGAAAGGTCTATGCCGTTCTTCTTGTGCCATGTAAACGCCTGGTTGCGGCATACTACGCTGTCTATGCGCACGCCATGGCCGTTGATAGGTATATTGACATGCAGGTGTATGATGCTGTCGCAGCCGTAGATAGTCTTGAGCGAGTAGTCGTCGTAGCTGCCCGAGGTGGTGAAGTTTTTCACCACATCATCGCTGCCCTTGTGCTTCCAGTCGTAGGAGACGCAGTTGGTAATGGTGGTGTCGTATTCCACCGGCTGACGATAGTGCAGTTTCAGCACCTTATACTGTACAGCGCCGTATGGCGTGGTGCCGACATTAACTGTGTCGATAATGTCGGATGGATAGACCTTCTTGGTAACCTCCCAGAAGAAGTCGTGGATGCCGTCGTAGCAGTAGTTGGTGTCGACAACGTCGTACTGGTTGGTGTGTATAATGAGATTTCGTGTTACCACGCTGTCGCAGCCGTTGGCGCCGGTGAGAGTGTCGCTAACCTGTGTGTTTACGGTTATTTCTCTGCCCTTCCAGAACGCCGAGTATTTGAAGTTGGAGTCGACAGGAGTATCGTTTTTCTGCGAGTAATTGACAGTGAGTACGAGCTGCTTGTACTGCCAGCACTTGGTAATGGCATTGGAAGCAGAGTCGAGCTCCTCACTATCTATTTTGTATACCTTGTTGTTGACATCCCAGCGGAACGAGTCGCAGGCAGTCTCGATGTCGTACACTGTGTCGACAGGATTGACCTTTAGGACGAGTATTCTAAGACTGTCGCAGCCAGCGTTGTTCTTAGTCCTTACAGTGTCTTTCAGCACACCCTGACGTATTGTTGGATATTCAGACGTAACATCAATGTCGGCCCAGATGCCGTTAGCGTCGACATGCTTCCAGCTGTAACCCGACTTGGCGCCATAGCATATAGAGTCCTCTTTGACATACTCTGTCGACTTGCGAACGGTGAGGTAAAGTGTATCAGCACTCTGGCAGTTGTTCGCACCATACTCATATTCATTGACATAGACGCCAGTAGTGTCGAGTGTCCTGACCTCGTTGTAGCGTTGCGAGCCGCCATCGAGCTGCGACCAAGCGTAGCTGTCGCAAACAGAGACATGGAAGGTGTCGTGGAGTGCCTTGCCTATACGGTCTATCTCAAGATAGCGATAGCTTAGACAGCCATGAACATTAAGATACTCGTGAGTGTCTTTTATATGTTCCAACCATGTTGGATTGGTTGACTCATAGTTAGTATAAGTATATGTCGTGTCGTTAACATCCCATGTGTAGCTGCCGCACAGCGGTGTAGTTACATGCTCTACACCAGCGGTGTCGCCAGTATAGATGGTGAGATAGAAATGCGTTACACTGTCGCAATGATATGACGAGGCAACAGACTTGTTGTTGCGATGACCTTCCCATACAAGGCTTTCGCCTTGCAGCAGATGCAACGGTACGTTAGGAGTGCTGAAGCCATAGCCGCTATATGGCAGTGCATGAATACATACAGAGTCCATGTAGGTGGTGTCCACCGTCTTGCCCACAAAGAGCAGATGGAGGGTGTCGCGGCGCTCGCACATATAGTCCGTATAAGTCTCATATACATAGTCCTTAGCCTCGCTGACTATAGAGTCGAACTCTGGCAAATCGTCGATACGCCAATGCCACGAATCGCACACATATTCTTTTGTCGCGGTGTTATACACATTGTAGTGGAGCGTAAGCTTGAAGGTGTCGTAGCTGTACTGGCAATGCTTGCCGATGTTGCGCTGTATGGAGTCGATATACACATACTGACTGTCGGCAACAAGGCCATAGAAATTGCCTCTGCCAGACTTGTAGCCCCACTGCTCAACGTTATTGCTATCTTTCACAGCCCAGAAGGCGCAGGTGTCGACAACGGTGTCGGTGCTGAGGTTGGTGAAATTGATGGTGTCGTAGTTGTGGCAACCGTCGAAATAATGGCATACATACTTGCCGGTCTTGGTGATAGCGGTGTCGGTGCCACCGTCGCGATGCCAGATGTAGCTATTGTCGCACACTGTGGTGTCGAATCTATTGTACTTAGGCACGTTGATAGTGAGTATCATTCTGTTGACACTGTCGCACTCATGTTTGCCATTGGAGAGGGTGTCGACATGGTAGTAACTACCCGTATTGAAGATAGTGTCTATAACAGTATCGACGGCAGAATAGTAATCTTTATGGTCAAATGGACATGTATATTTCTCGCTGTTGCAGATAACAGGCATGTCAACATTCTCCTGCTTGGCGTAGATATGTACATGTACGATGTAGACGCTGTCGCTGCCAACGCCGTCAACACCTGTGTAGGTCTTGCCTACCACCCTGCGGAAGTCGGCAGTCTGGCGGCAGAGGGTGTCGAGTATGGTGTCGGTGTCATCATTGACCGCAGTCATCACCACACGATAGTTGTCGCAAGCATAGAAGGTGTCCTTACGCACCGCCGAGTCGAAGATCTGCAGCACCACGGTAAGCGTGCTGTCGCAATGGTAGGTGGTACGCATCTCTGGACTCGAGATGGTAACGGTGTCGTGGCGCTTGGTGCCTGTGGCGTCGTTCCACACAAAGCCTGTGGTATCCCACTCAAACTTGCCATTGACGCCATAGCGGTAGATGGTGTCGTGAACGATTGGATGTACCACAATAGGCGTCCACTGCCAGAGCTTGCAGGTGTTGGTGGCAGGCTCTATGCGATACTGGTCTTCCTCGTTGTTGCTCTTCAGCACTATGGTGTCGGTATAGTATTGCTTGTCGTTGTAGGTTACAGGCTCGCAGCCCACCTGTGGCGAATCCCAAAGGGTGTCGTTCTTGTGCTTGTAGATGGTGAGGTTGAGGTAGATAATGCTGTCGCAGCCTATGGAGTTGACCATGGTGTCGCGGTAGCGCTCAAGGGCTCTGCCATTGCCCGACTCGGTGAGGGTGTCGCCGCGCCATACAAAGAAGTCGCAGGCATACGCCGTGGTGTCTTGCTCATCGTGGCTACGGCTTACAAAGTTAAGGACTATGATAGAGTCGCAGCCCGCCGCATTGCCGTTAAGCAAGGTGTCGTTGGCTGGGAAGAGATTGTCGGGGTACCAATATTCAGCATCTTTCCACACAAAGCGGTCGCAGACCTGAATGGTGGTGTCGCCCCATGTAGAGTCTTTTATAGTAAGGTCGAGGGTGATGACGCTATCGCAAGATACGCCGTCGAAGGTACGCACAGACTTGAGGGTGTCGTAGTACACGCCTGTGGCGTAGAGCATGGTGTCGCCATGCGCGCCACGCTGCCATACAAAGCTGTCGCACTCCGATACAACATCATAACGCACGTCGTGGTATGCAGGATATACAAAAGTACCTATCTTTTGTATAACTTTGAGAGTCGTCGTGCTGTCGCAGCCGCCTTCTACAGTTGCACTCTTGTACTGGTATTCGCCAGCCTCAAGCACATGAATGTCATTCCATATTATCGAGTCGCAGATAATAGTATCTATTTCTGAGGTCTTGGACTCAAAAATCTGAAGATTGAGTATCAAGTTGCTGTCGCAGCCATAGATAGTCTGGGCGTTAGCCTTAACGGTGTCTTTTACCGAATGGACTGCCAGACCGCCAAACATCTTGTCGCTGCCGTTGATATTGGTCCATGAAAACTGGTGACAGGCGTGGGTGTCGGTGATGCTGTCGTAGTGCTTGGCGAGA
Organism: Bacteroidales bacterium; assembly: GCA_045598945.1. Lineage (GTDB taxonomy): Bacteria > Bacteroidota > Bacteroidia > Bacteroidales > P3 > Colimorpha. Next base: position 10,984 of record JAZRVD010000240.1, read on the forward strand.
TGCAAGGTGAGATATACCGAGCTGTCGCAGCCATCCTTCACCTTGGTATTGACCATAAAATAGCTGGCAATCTTGGTATTATAACGCACATTGGCAGTATCGTTGAAGAACTTCATGCCGTTCCACTCCATAGAGTCGCATACAGCATAGTCGTAATAGTGGATGTCCTGAGCCGTGGTATCGGAGTGGAGAATAGTGATATGCAAGGTGATGGTGCTGTCGCAGCCAGCAACAGTCGTGAGTGGAGTGCCGTCGGCATGCTGTCTAATCTTCATGGCAGACACGCTGTCCACAGCCTCGTTGTATTCTTCGTAGTCAATAGGGTTGTATGTATGTACCCATACAAAGGTGTCGCAGGCGTATGTTACAGAATCGAAGTTACGGCTATTGTTTATTATAAGGCTGAGGTGTTCATAATTGAGACAGGTCATAACAGTGTTGCCACCACCATCTGTATAATATTTCGTAGGATGACTCTCCTCAAACTCCGTAGACTCGGTGAATACGGTATCAAGTGCATGCGTCCACTTGGAGCTGCCGCTGTATTTATCGCAAGCGGTGTCGAGTATAGTGTCGTAGATGTTGGGGAAGATGGTAACGCGGAGTGTGTCGACACTCTCGCACATATCATCGTTGATGTAGGAACGTTGTTTCTCCACGAGGAATGGGGTCTTGTTGCCATCGGCGTCGCGAGCGTCAGCCATGCCAAACAGCATGCCGTACCATGTAATAGAGTCGCACACACTGTCGGTATACACATTGTGCGAAGCATGACGCACATTGGTGTTGATGGTCAAGATTGTATCGCAGCCGTTAGCAGCTTTGAGGACACTGCTATAGTATGTCCAAGAGCCTGACGTGCGGAAAGAGGTGTCGGCAAAAGTGCTGTGGAACGCCATGGAGTCGCAGAACGAAGTGTGGATTGTATTC
>JAZRVD010000241.1:0-38302 GCA_045598945.1 Bacteroidales bacterium
GCTGTCGCAGCCTGTGGTGGTGGATATGTTGGTGTAGCGTAGCGGTATGGCGCCGTTGCTTAGCTTCTCTTCTTGGTGCTGGACGAGATACTCGTTGTCGAATGTCATGCTGTGCCACTCTATTGGTAGCTGCGAGGTGCATCGGTACATGGCTGGCAGGGTGTCGTAGAGAGCGTCTTGCAGGTGTAGTGTGATGTGCGTTGTGCTGTCGCAGCCGTTGCGTTTTGCAGCCGTTGTGGCTTTCATAGTTGTCATGCCCGTGGCAGGCTTGCTCCACAGTGTCTTGTTGTTCCATGTGTATGGCAGCTGTGAGGTGCATATAGTGGTGTCGGGCAGTGTGATGTTGAAGGTGTCGAGGCTCTTGACGGTATGTTGCAGTGTGTCTTTGCAGCCGTAGTGGTTTACTACGGCGGCGCGGTATGTTGCGGTGTTTTGTGGTGCTATGGCAATCATGCTGTCGTTGAGGCGTGTGCCTTCTATCCATTGGCATCGCCTGGCGTTGTGTACCACAAGGGTGTCGGCAGGTGCTGTGATGCAGTGTGTGCCGTTGCCGGCGATATAGGGCTTGCTGTCGGCATGTTTGAGTGTGATTGTTTTAGAGACGTTGGCAGTGCATGTCATGTTGGAGAGTCCTGCTGTAAGCAGTATGGTGTATTTTCCTTCGTCGGGGTATACTATCTCTATGTTGTCGTACACGTTGGAGGTGGTGCCGTTGCCCAAGTCCCATGTTGCCGATTGGCACGGCTCTGTGTTCTCGTTGGCTGCGGCGCTGTTGTTGCTCACGGTGCTATTGTTGTGCAGGCTGACGTAGAATTTGCAGTCGCGTTCTTCTATCGTGGCGTCGAAGCTGGCTATAGGGTAGCGGTGGCCGGCGTAGGCTGTCAGTATGAAGTTGCATTCGGGGTCGTCGACAAAAGCCACCTTGCAGCAGTAGTAGTCGTCGGAGGCTGGCACTGTGATGCTTTGCGAGGTGGAGAGTATGGTGGCTGGGGCGTTGCGTTTGTACCATTGGTATACGAAGCCCTCCGGTGCTGTAAAGGTGTTGCTTTCCACCACGCCGCAGCGTGTGGCGTCGATGTTTCTTTGCATGCACTCAAAGGTGAAGTAGGCGTAGCCGTAGTGCGACCCCTCGTCGCAGTCGTAGGTGGTCATTCGCACATATATCCTTTTGCCGTTGTAGGCTGCAAGGTCTACTGCCACGGCTGTCCAGTCTTTCCATAGCACGTCGTTGTCGGCGATGTTCCACCCTAAGTTTTGAGAGGCTATGAAGTCGGCTGAGGCACAGCCGCCTATGGCGTTGCCGGCGCTGTCGAGTATCTCTATTCTAAATCTTGGCTGCTGCTGTGTCGAGTGGTTGGGGTCTTGCAGCACGGCGGCGTAGCGTAGCAGCAGCAGGTCGTAGTGGTCTACTGAAAGCGAGTAGGTGATGCCTTCGGCTTCGGCGTTGCCATTGCCGCCGGTGAGCCAGTTGCCAAGTCTCACCGAGGCACTGTACCCTTTGGGTATGGTGCGTAGCAGTGCTGCGGTGCGTGGGTCGCGCTCGTTGGTGTCGGTGTGTATGGTGTGGCGCGAGGCGCCGTTGTCGCTGCCGTAGTTCAGGATGCCTTTGTTGGCGTAGGGGTTGCCATAGCTGCCGTAGCTGCACACTACATGCGCCGCCTGTAGGTTGGTGGCATCTAAGCACGCCCCTTCGCCCGATGGCGAGAAGATGGCAAAGGTGTCGTAGGCCGATAGGTTGCAGTAGCCCTCTTCATCGCCACTGTGCGAGCTTATGCGAAACAGGTAGCTGTGCAGCGGCAGCAAGCCGGATAGGGTGTAGGGGCTTTTGTCGGGGTGCAGCGTGGTGCCTGTGCCAGCAGCAAAGCCTGGCTCGCCGTATTCGATGGTTATATCTGGCGTGCCGCTCTGTCGCCAGTTGAAGGTGGCTGACGTGGCGTCGGCGTCGACAAACTCAAAGTCCAGTGCGCCGTTGTTGGTGATGTATATGTCGTCGATGAAGCAGAAGGTTCCGTCGCTGTAGCTTATGGCTATAAATTTGCCGTCGCCGGCATAGTCTTGCAGCGACAGCTGTATTCGTCCGTATTGGCTTGTGGTGGTGGCACTGGTTACCTCGTGATAGGTGCTGGTGTCGGTGGCGTCGCTCATCACGCCTATGCCTATCTTGCCTGCTCCTTTTGCCCATAGCGACAGCATAAGCTGGTTGATGTTGGTAGTGTTACATTCGGGCAGCGCCACTATGGTGCGGCCGTTGTTGTTGGCGTTGCGCATCTGCATGCCGTTCTGCCCGCTGTGGCGTGCTGTTACGCTTGTCATCACTGTTGTGGAGTAGCCGTAAGTATGCCAGTATTCGGGTATCTCTGTCGAGCTCTCAAAGTCTTGGCAGTAGGGTATCTCTATTGGTGTAGATAGTGTGGTTATCTCTATGCGTGCAGGGCATGCTTCGCCGTCTATGCTGCAGGTGGGGCGGAACTGGTAGGTGGTGAGTGGTGCGAGTGTCAGCATTACGGGCGATTTCTTGGGATATAATGCCGTGCCTGTGCCTGTGGCAAAGCCCTCGCCGCCGTATTCTATTGCAAAGTTGTAGTACTCTTCGTTGGTCCAGCTTATCTGTGCCGTGCTGTTGCCTACAAGCTGTATGTTCATGTCGTTGGGTATGCTGCATGTGTCGACTTGCAGGTTGTCGATATACAGCCAGTTGGCGTCGAGGCATTGCAGCACTATGTAGCGCCCTTTGCCGTTGTAGTGTTCAAGGCTGGTGTGGCTGTATCGGTCTGTGGTGGTGGCGTAGAGGGTGTCGAGGGGGGTGAACTCTTTGTATTCGTTGTTTTCCACTATGGTGGCTACGCCTATCAGCAGGCGTGTGCCAGGCGTGTTGGAGCGCATCTTGAAGTTTAGGTGCAGCTTGCTGATGTCGTCGATGTTAAAGTCGGGCAGTATCACCGCACCCGACGGTGTGTAGAGACGTAGAGCCTCGTTGGCTGTCTGTGCCAGGTTGCTGTTGGTGCCATAACGCTGCCAATTGTGTGGCAGCATGGTTATGGCGTCGCTGTTGGCAAACTCTTCGCAGTAGGGCAGGGCTATGCCTTGCGAGGTGGTGATGGTGGTGGCGTTGCTGCAGTTGCTGCCGTCGGCGTGGCAGCGTATGTAGAAGTCGTAGGTGGTAGATGGCAGCAGGTCGCTGATGTAGTGGGGATTGCTTGTAACATGCAGCGTGGTGCTATGTCCGGATGCGTCGGCGGGCATGTATTCTACATAGTAGTCGGCATGCTCTGTTCTGTTGTTCAGCCTCACAAGTTTTGCTCCGAGTTGTTGCAGTGTGGCGTCGAGGGCTGGGCAGTCGTCTATGTGCAGCTCGTCTATGTAGTAGTCGTATTTTGCCGGCGTGGTGGCGAGTGGGTGGAAGGCTATGTGCCTGCCTGTGCCACGATAGTTCTTGAGCGATATGGCGAAGTGCTCCCAGTTGTTGGAGCTGTTGCAGCGCAGGGTGTCTATGGGAGTGAAGGTGCTTGTGTTGCTGGGGTCGTCAAGTACGCCTATTGTCATGGCTGTGTTGGCGGCAAAGCTCACGCGCATGTTGAACGACAGGTATAGCTCTTTTATGTTGTCTGTCTCATAGTCTGGCAATGGCTGGTACACTTGGTCGGTTGACGACGAGGCGATGAAGTGTAGCGAGCTCTCGCCGTTGCTGTGTATGTTCGACAGCGAGCTGCTGCCGTTGCCAGTGGTGGTGGCGGCAGGTATGCCGAGTTTTGTTACTCCTTCGCCTTCAAACTCTTGGCAGTAGGGCAGGCTTTCGAGGTGCGGCGTGGTGAACGATAGGCTGGGCAGGCAGCCTCCGTTGTTGGCGTCGCCTTGTGTGCTGACGCTGTATGTGGTGTTGGGCTTCAGCCCTGTTATCAAGGTAGGGTAGGTGGTGATGTGGTATAGTGTGTCGTGATGGTCTGCTATGCAGCGTATGTAACATTCGCCTTCGCCATTATCTACCATTAGCCGTGTTGCTCCTGCTATGCTTATGTTTGGCTCTTTGTAGCTCTCTATATACAGTGCGCCGAGGTATATGTACGATGAGGTGCCGCCAATGGTGAAGCTTTTTATGGCAAGGCGGCTTCCGTGGTAGCTCTTCAGCGACAGGGTGGCTGTCTGCCACTGCACCGACGTGGCTTGCAGCGTGTCGACACCTACAAAGGTCTCTTCATCGTCGATATATCCTACTGCTATCCTCTGCAATGCGCTGTTTTGCATCTTGTACGACAGGGTGGCGTATAGCTCGTCTAACTGTCGCGAGTCTACTATGGGCAGCGCCACTATTGGCTTGATGTTGGTGCTCTTGCCGCAGGGTATCTTCAGCGACTTGGTGCCGTTCATGGGGTCGGTGCCTGCTGTTGTCGTCGCCAAGCTCTCTGTCGGCGTGTCGCTCCACAGCTTCCAGTAACGTGGCGCTTCGCCGTCGGCGTAGCTCTCAAAGTCTTGGCAGTAAGGTATGGCTATCGACTGTGTTACCTGCATCCGGTAGGGGAAGCATGTTATGTCGGTGTCGTTGCAGGCGCTGTATACCAGTATGTCTGCTGTTGTAGGCACGCCGGTAAGGTGTATCGTCTCGTCATAGCTTGTGTGCTTTGTGCCGCTGCCTGGTACAAAGTCTTTTTCTCCAACCTCTATGGTTACCGTCGGGTTGTGCCATGACTTCCACACCACGTCTACTTCGCCGCCTTGTATGTTTTGCAAATAGGCGTGGGTGATGTCGCAGTCGCCTACATGCAGGTCGTCGAGGTAGTAGGTGATGTTGTTGCTCGTTTTTATGGGACGCAGTGTGATATAGCGGTAGCTGCCGTCGTAGTGGTCGAATGTGGTGGCTACCTGCTGCCAGCCGTTTGAAGGCGATAGATGCAATGTGTCGGTGGCTACAAAGCTCTCTACATGGTAGGCGTTTCTTACCACTCCCACCTCTATGGCTGGCGCGTCTTGTGCGGCGGTGGAGTATACGTAGAACGACAGCACCTTGTCTTGTATAGTGCCGTCGGCTACGGGTGGCAGCACTATGTAGTCGCGTTGCTTGTTGGCTATGCCTTGCATAAGGGTGCTGTAGTCGCCGTTGTAGCTTGTGGTGCTGGTGATGGTAACATGCTCTTCGTGGCGCCATCCTTCGGGGGCGTCCACTTCAAAGTCTAAGCAGTAAGGCAGCGTCATGGTCTTGGCTTGTGTGTGCAGTACGCTGTCGGCACCTGTGGTGCTGTTCCACTGCCATACGCCGTCGACATAGCCTGCGTTCTCCTTCTCGTCGTCGCCTTTTGGGATGCCGTAGCCATGTCTGCCGTTTTGCTTGCCGGAGGTGCCTTTGCCGTTGTAGCTTATGCTGCCGTTGATGTCGCAGGGACATAAGGGCATCACCATAAAGTCGTACAGCGTGTCGGCATTCAGCCCCTCTATGCTCGCCGGCGAGGTGCTCAGCTCTACCACTGTGCCTGTGCCTGGCTTAAAGCCTTTGTAGCCGTATTCACATATCATGCTGTTTACTTCTATCGAGTTCCAGCTTATCGTTACACTGTTCTGCTCTATGTCGTCAATGGTGTAGTCTTCTGCTACGCAGCGCTCTACGCATAGGTCGTCTATGAGTGTGGTAACGGTGTTGTAGTCGTTGCTCTGCAGCCGTATGGCTATGTATCTGCCATTGCCGCTGTAGTTGCTGAGACTCAATGTCTTGGGTTCCCATACTTCTGCCTCGTCAAAGGTGCATGACGTTATAGGCACAAAGCTCTCTGCATCGTAGGCGTCGCTCATGATGCCTATCTCAAGAGTCTGTCCGACGGTGGTGGACGATTTTGCCCATAGGGTGATAGTCAGCTTGTCTAACTTCACACATGTCTCGTCGGTTATCATCTCTGGCAGCACGGCTATGGCTGGTTTGTCGTAGTCTGCCGTGAGGCTTAGCGCCGGGTGGCTGTTGTGGCCGGCGTTGAGCATCGTCGTAGCTCCTATGCGACGCCACTCGACAGGCACAGGTGTCTCTTTGTAGTCGCCGTCGGCATAGTATTCGTCAAAGTTCTGACAGTAGGGCACGCCTAATGGCTCGTTGAGGGTGTGTATGTAGGCGGTGAGATACGAGCAGTTGTTCTCAACCTCTTCGCACTGCGGCCATATATGCAGGGTGTAGAACGACCCCTCTTCAAGGTTGGGAAGTGTGTATCCGTTGTGGTCGACGTAGACGAGCGAGTCTAACAGTGCAGTGGCTATCGGGGTGTTGATTTTGCTGGTCTTGCTGTATGCCACCCATGCTCCTTTCATGCTGCCTATGGCGCTCCACGACAGCTTGGCGTCGTGCTGGGTGATATGGTTCACCGTCGCCTCTTTTATCTGGCATTGGCTGATGTTTATGTTGTCTACCATTGCGGCAGCTGTCATGTCGGTGCTGCCTTCTGTCATGTATTTCCACGCTATGTAGTGGTGGTCCGACGGTGCGGTGGCAAGGTCTAAGGCTATATGCTGTGCGTTGTCGCTGTGGTGTATAGTGTGCAAGACAGTAAAGGTGTTGGTGTCGTCGGGATTTTGCATTGTGCCTATCTGCATCACGCTGCCACTCGACGATATGTAGTCGAACGACAGTGTCTTGCCGTTCCAGCCGTTGCTTTGTAGCAGTGGTGTTACGGCAAACGACGGCTGACGGCTCTTGGCGGCGAACTCCATCTGGTGTGAATATGTCGACGGACGGCGCTCTACTATGGCGGGACGGCTCCATCCTTCGGGCAGTGCCTCGTTGCCGTAGCTGTCGAAGTTCATGCAGTAGTCTTCGTGGCTGTATCTCACGCTGTCGCAGGCAAAGTGGCATAGGCGTTTGTCGCCTTTGTGGCTCACATATACATCGCAATCTGTTGCTGCCGGCCATGTTATGTTGTGGCTTGTGCCTGTGGCTGTGGCTGTGGTGCCAGTGCCTATGGCAAAGCCTGCCGTGCCGTATTCTATGGTATACCCTTCAGCTGTCTCGCCAAAGGGCTGCCAGCTCACCTGCAGCGTGCCGTCGGCGGTGGGGTAGAGTGATGTCTGCTTCACTCCGCAGGTGGTAAGCGACAGGTTGTCGACATAGAATGTGGTGGCGCTGTTTACGACGCTGCCAAAACGCAGGGCTATGTATTTGCCTGTGCCGCTGTAGCTCTCCAATGGCACGGCGTATTCTACCATGCCGTTGGCACTCGTCGTTATGGACTGCACCACCTGAAAGGTGCTTGCGTTGTTGGGGTTGGTCATCACACCCACTTGCAGTTTGCCGTAGTTGGTGCTGCTGCTTGCCCAGAAGTGCAGGTATAGCTTTTTCAGCTCTCCTGAGCTGAGCATAGGCAGCGACACCGTGGGCCAGTAGGCTGTGTTGTTGCTGTTTACGGTGGCTGTAAGACTCTTGCTGTCGCCTATGCCGTTGCCATCGGCTATGACGGGAGTCTCGTTGGCTATTGTTGGTCGGTACCAGTCGGCAGGGAATGTACCGGTGGCGTAGCTCTCCATATCGTCGCAGTAGCCGTCTTTCAGGGCTTCGCGTTGGGTGTGTATGGTGTAGCGTTTTAGCACGCACTCGTTCTCGTCAAAGGTGCTGTTGCCTACTATGGCTATCTCGTAGTCTTGGTCGGAGGTCAGCCCTCTTATGGTGCCGCTGCCGCCCGTCATGTTCTTGCGTGTGCCGTCGGCAATGTCGAAGCCCGGCGCTCCGTATATGGCTGTTATGCCGTTGCCGTGGTAGTTGGCGGGCTCGCTCCAGGTTACCTCGCAGTTGTCGTCGCTCACGTTGCCTATGCCTACGTTGGCAGGTATGCACGACGAGACGTTGACGTTGTCGATGTATATGTCATATTCTTCGTTGTTGGCGCTATAGCCTTTCAGCACTATGTAGCGCCCCTCGCCGGCATATCCTTGCAGTATGGCGTCTACTTTTTGCCAGCTGTCGTTGGCTGTGCATCGCAGGGTGTCTATGGGTGTGAAATCGGTGGCAAGGGTGGGGTATTCTGTTACGCCTACTATCAGCATGGCATTCGCCGCGCTGGTGCTGTTCATCATCAGGCTTATGTTCAGCATATCCATCGTCATGCCTGTTGGCAGCTGCGCTTCGGGCAGCGTGGCTGTGGTGCTGGTGGTCATGCGTAGCGCAAAGCCGTCGTAGCGTCGTGTGGTGCTGATGTCGGGCAGCGTGCCTTGGCGTTGCGGCCGTTGCCAGTCGGAGGGGAATACTCCGGCATCGTATTTCTCGCAGTATGCTGGCGTGTAGTAGTGGCGCGGCAGGGTGCTGGTGTCTATCCTTATGGGTGTCCCGCTTTCGCTCTCGCATGTCGACGCTACCTCAAAGGTATATCTCGTGTTGTCGCTCAGCTCCTCTATCGTTGTTGGCGATGTTGCCGTAGCTATGGTGTTCGCTCCTGTTGGATAGCTTGCTGTTTTGCCATAGCTTATTGTCTGTGTGCCGCTGCCGTAGGTGGCAAAGCTTATCTGTATGGAGTTGGTGGTGATATGGCTTGCCTGCGTCTTCCACACTCCGCAGCGTTCTACCGACACATTGTCTATGTAGCAGTATGCTGCCGCTGTCTGCTGCGGTCGCGACAGCCTGAAAGCTACCTTTTTGCCATTGCCGCTGTAGCTCGTCAGGGCTACCACCTCCTCTTGCCACTCGCCGGCTTTTGCTACTGTCAATGTGGCTATTGGAGTGAAATTGTGGGTGTAGGTGCCTGTGTCGTCGCATACGCCTATCTCTATCTTGCTGCCTGCCGTTGGCGACATCAGCTGCAGGTGTACAAAGTACTCCTGTATAGCTTCTGTCGTTATCTCTGGCGCTATAGCCATGCTGTAGTGGCTCATGCTGTTGGTGCCAGAGTATAGCTTCAAAGAGCCTGTGCCGTTGTAGTGGTAGTCTGATGTTATCGATGGCTTGTCGCCAACGTCGTAGTTCCTTTTCCCCACCCAGCATACAGGCATCGCTCCGCCATTGTCGAAATCTTCCGTCAGCGGTGCCTCTACGGCGTCGCATTGTTGTGCTATGCTTATGGGCGTTAAGATTAGTGTCAGCAATAGGAGTATAAGAATTCTTTTCATCTCGGTGTAATCAATACAAAATTGCAAAATTACACTTTTTTCGCCATATCGTGCTTTTATACTGGCTGAGACTCACGTAGAGATGTGGCGTGTAGCTTCTCTACATTACGCTATGCAGTTATATTGGTTCTGTAATTATTTGTTAGAAAATATGTTGTTCACAAGTTGTTTGCAACAATTATCTAATAGTTGATTTGAAATCAGTTTTTTTCTTATTTTTGTTGGATAATTCTTTTTGTTGTGATTATTATAATTAACAAGTAGTTAGTGTTTTGAAAGTATGACGAGAGTCCTTCGCCCGTTATTATTGGGCGGTTGTATCGTTATTGGTGCTATCTATCCGTTGTTTTTATTGATTAATGTCTTGAAGGAAATAAAATGTAATATAAAATTATAAACAATCTCTAATATGAAAAAAATCTTTTTCTTAATGCTGTCAGCCTCCTTGCTGCTGTTGGCTGCATGCTCTAAGGACGAAGACACTATTGTGCAACAGGAAGACAAAATGCTTGTTACAAACGAAGGGGTATCTTTAGGAGACCCTTGCTTTTCTGTATCTTCTACCAAGAAGGTTGTATTCTCTCCCGGCAATTTGCAGTACAACGCTTCTACCAATACATGGCGCTTTGCTGAGCATCAGTGGGATGTCGTTGGCTCTGACAACGAAAGTATTAGTGCGAGTTATGATGGCTGGATAGATCTATTCGGCTGGGGTACAGGCAACAACCCAACCATGTATTCGGGTATAAATAGCGACTACACTAAAAATGTTGTTATCTGGGATACAAATGTTAGCGGGATAAAAAAACTTGGTGATGGCTGGTTTACGCTTAGCAAGAGTGAGTGGGAGTATCTTTTAAATCGCAGTGGCAAGTCTGCACTCGCCACGATAGGTACTGTTACAGGTTTGGTGCTGCTGCCCAACAGCTTTATCATGCCTGCTGGCTGTAGTTTTACGTCAGGTTATGGCAGTGCTTTTACAACTAACATATACAGTTTTGAACAGTGGGCAAAGATGGAGAATGCTGGTGCAGTGTTCTTGCCTGCCGCTGGTCGTCGCGATGAACAGGAAGTCATTGTCGTAGGTAGCACCGGTGCCTATTGGTCTTCGGAAAAATACAATGCGAGCACAGCCAGTAGTTTTAATTTCAGTAAGACTTCGGTGAAAGTAGGTAATACAGCTTTTTACTATGGTCAGTGTGTGCGTCTCGTGCGTGAAAATAGTTTAAGGTCATTTATACCGAATTTTGATGAATAAATAAATAGGAATAAACAAGTGCAGGTAATTAAAACTATAAAAATATGAAAAAAATCTTTTTTTTAATGCTGTCAGCCTCTTTGCTGCTGTTGGCTGCATGCTCTAAGGACGAAGACGACGATTTGCTGTCGAAGGAAGATGTGTATGTTGCTAATGACGCAGTAATTGGTCTCATAAGTAAACCAATTTCGGTATCCGAAACACAGAAGGTCATCTTCTCAAAAGGCAATTTGCAGTATAACGTCTCTACCGATATGTGGCGTTTTGCTGAAAATCAATGGGACTATGTAGGCAGTGATAATAAATATGTAGGCCAAAATGGTTACACTGGTTGGATAGATCTCTTTGGCTGGGGCACTGGCAATGAGCCTGTCAAGTATGTGCAGAGCAATTCATCCTATTCGTCATTTACTGATTGGGGGGCAGCAAGCAAGTTGATGGAGACACTTGGTCAGGACTGGCGTACACTGAGCAAAAGCGAGTGGGAATACATTATACTTAATGGACATTGGGGCTATGCTGTGGTGAATAACGTGAAAGGCATTGTGCTACTACCTGACGAGTGGGAGATGCCAAGTGGCTGTTCGTTAACTTCAGGCTATAGTGGCAGCTATGCGAAGAATACTTTTACTGTTGATCAATGGGAAACGATGGAAACTCATGGTGCCATTTTCTTGCCTGCTGCTGGCTCTCGTTTCGGCAGTACTCTCATGGGGGCAGGAACCAGTGGCACGTACTGGTCGTCGTCGTCGAATGGTATCGACAACGCTTTCTATTTCTCTTTCTCTTCTTCAAATATGAGCTCGGACTACAAAAGTCGCTACTATGGTGGAAGTGTACGCCTCGTGCGCGAATATGTTAGCCGTATACCGTTCAATGTTGATTAATGGTTTGTAGATTTTTTGGTAGGAATTAATATGTGGAAAAAATAATTAATATGAAAAAAATAATTAATATGAAGAAATTTTTTTTAATGTTGTCAGCTATCTTGCTACTGTTGGCTGCATGCTCTAAGGACGATGAGGCTACTGTGTCGAAGAAAGATGACTTGGTTGGTGGCAATGATACAGGGACCTTTTCCTTAAAAGGTGTTTTCTCGGTCTCTCCATTCAAGACTGTTTGTTTTTCAAAGGGTAATCTGCAGTACAACGCCTCTACTGGCACATGGCGCTTTGCGGAGCACCAATGGGACTATGTTGGCTCTCCGTCGCAAAAACCTATATTTTACGAAGTGGCTTCAGGCACAGTAGAAGGTAGTGACAATGCTAATATAGGCAAAGATGGGTATACTGGTTGGATAGACCTCTTCTGCTGGGGAACAGGCAACGACCCTGCTAAGGTTACTACGAATAACCTTTCAACATACATTGAATGGGGTGTTAATGCTAACCTACAAAGAGATCTTGGTATGGAATGGCATACGCTGAGCAACGATGAATGGAGCTACCTTATAGGTGATAGCTTCAATCGTAAGGATAAGTATGGTCTTGCCACGATCGACAGTGTTGTAGGCTTGGTGCTGCTGCCTGACTATTGGGTTGGGTTTTTGGGTGATGAATGCAACTTTATACCGGGTTGTGGCAAATACTGGAATACGAATACCTACAATAGCGTCACATGGTCAAAGATGGAGAATGCTGGTGCTGTGTTCTTGCCTATCGCTGGTCGTCGAACAGATCAAAAGATTGACGACATCGGATTCATGGGTTACTATTGGTCCTCGACGCCTAACAATTCTGACTATGCTTATTGTTTTTCTATTAATCAATCCTTTGCGACTATGGAAAGTAAAAATTGCTTCTATGGTTATAGTGTGCGTTTGGTAAAGGCGGCAACTTTTTGGGGTGAATAAGAAGGATTGAAATGAAAAGATAAAATAATATATTCAAAATAAGTTGATTATTACTTTTTGACGAAATTATTTATCACAGCATCTTTGCCTTTTTAGGTAAAGATGCTTTTTTTGTGGAGTATGTTCCTATGGTCTATTTGTACCATTTTGGTTTGCGGTGCTATGTGTTTAGAATGGAGTATAAATCAAAAAGGTCTTGCTTTTATGGCAAGACCTTTTGATTTATTCTATTTGTTTTATTTGTCTATCGTGTGGCGAACAGTATCTCCATCATCTTGATGGCGCTCTCGCTGATGACGGAGCCGGGGCCGAAGATGGCGGCGGCGCCGCTGTTGTATAGGAATTCGTAGTCCTGTGGTGGTATCACGCCGCCTACAACAACCATTATGTCGTCGCGTCCAAGTTTCTTGAGCTCTTCTATCACTTGTGGCACGAGGGTCTTGTGGCCTGCTGCTAACGAGCTCACGCCAAGTATGTGTACGTCGTTCTCAACGGCTTGTTTGGCAGCTTCGGCAGGAGTCTGGAACAGTGGTCCCATGTCTACGTCAAAGCCCAGGTCGGCATAGCCGGTGGCTACCACTTTGGCGCCACGGTCGTGGCCGTCTTGCCCCATCTTTGCCACCATGATGCGTGGGCGGCGACCTTCTTGCTTGGCAAACTGGTCGGTGAGAGCCTGTGCTTTCTTGAAGCTCTCGCTGTCTTTTGTCTGACTGCTATACACGTTGCTGATAAGATTGATTTTTGCTTTGTAACGGCCGTAGACCTTCTCTAAGGCATAGCTTATCTCGCCTAACGAGGCACGCTTGCGGGCTGCATCGATGCTGAGTTCGAGCAGGTTGCCCTTGCCTGTCTTGGCACATTCGGTGAGGGCATCGAGGGCTGCCTGTACTGCTGCGTTGTCGCGTTCGGCGCGCAACTTGGCGAGGCGCTCTATCTGTGCCTTGCGCACGGCGGTGTTGTCTACTTCGAGGGTCTCGATGGGGTCTTCATGGTCGAGACGGTATTTGTTGATACCTACTATGGTGTCTACATTGCTGTCTATGCGGCTCTGCTTGCGTGCCGAGGCCTCCTCTATACGCATCTTGGGCAGACCGCTCTCTATGGCTTTTGCCATGCCGCCGAGTCTCTCTATCTCTTGTATGTGTGCCCATGCACGGTGGGCTATCTCGTGGGTCAGAGTCTCTACATAGTAGCTGCCAGCCCATGGGTCTACCACGCGGCATATATTGGTCTCTTCTTGCAGGTATATCTGTGTGTTGCGAGCTATGCGCGCGCTAAAGTCGGTAGGCAGCGCTATGGCTTCGTCGAGGGCGTTGGTGTGCAGACTCTGGGTGTGTCCGAGGGCTGCGCCCATGGCCTCTATGCAGGTGCGTGCCACGTTGTTGAAGGGGTCTTGCTCTGTTAGCGACCAGCCAGAGGTCTGGCAGTGGGTGCGCAATGCCAACGACTTTGGATTCTTGGGGTTGAACTGGCTCACTATCTTGGCCCACAGCATACGTGCTGCGCGCATCTTGGCTATCTCCATAAAGTGGTTCATGCCTACGCCCCAGAAGAAGCTCAATCGGGGGGCGAAGTCGTCGACGCTCATGCCTGCGTTGATACCGGCGCGGAGGTACTCCAAGCCGTCGGCAAGGGTGTAGGCAAGCTCTATGTCGGCTGTGGCGCCAGCCTCTTGCATGTGGTAGCCAGAGATGCTGATGCTGTTGAACTTAGGCATGTGCTTTGAAGTGTATTCAAAGATATCGGCGATAATCTTCATCGAAGGCAGCGGAGGGTAGATGTAGGTGTTGCGCACCATGAACTCTTTCAAGATGTCGTTCTGTATGGTGCCCTGCAGCTGCTCCTGGCTCACGCCCTGCTCTTCGGCGGCTATGATGTAGAAGGCGAGGATAGGCAGCACGGCGCCGTTCATGGTCATCGATACCGACATCTTGTCCAAGGGTATCTGGTCGAAGAGTATCTTCATGTCCAAGATGCTGTCTATTGCCACGCCGGCTTTGCCTACGTCGCCTACCACGCGCTCGTGGTCGGAGTCGTAGCCACGGTGGGTGGCGAGGTCGAAGGCGCACGACAAGCCTTTCTGTCCTGCCGCTATGTTGCGACGATAGAAGGCGTTGCTCTCTTCGGCTGTCGAGAAGCCTGCGTACTGGCGTACTGTCCAGGGTCTCATTACATACATGGTGCTATAGGGCCCGCGGAGGTAGGGGGCTATGCCTGCGGCATAGTTCAGGTGCTCCATGCCGTCGAGGTCTTTGCGGCCGTAGACTGGCTTCACGTCTATCTGTTCGGGTGTCTTCCAGTCTTTGGCAATATTGTTGTTCTTCTCCCACTGCTCGAAGCTTGAGTGGCTTCCTTGAGTGGCGTTGAACGCTACTTTTGTAAAATCAGGTCTCATTATCAGTGTTTTATATATTATTTATCCTATGTTGAAAGTTGCAAAGTTATGATTTTTTTTTCATCTTGTCAAATTATACCATATTATTATAGCAGTTGCCTGGCTATATAGGCGCATGCCACGGCATCGTCTTGTGCGTTGTGGTGGTGCTGCATGGTATAGCCGCAGTATGCCGACACGGTGTCGAGTTTCAGGTTTTCGGTTATCCCCTTCAGCTGTTTTTCGGCGGCGCGATATGAGCAGACAAATTTGTAGCAAGGGTAGGGCAGCTTGTATGCGGCATGTGCTTTTTTCAGGCAGTCCTCGTCAAACTGCTTGTTGTATGCTACAAAGGGTATGCCTCTGTTTTTGTTGCCTTTGGTTGCCATCACCTGCTCTATGTCGACTGCCCCGTAGGCTGTGCAGATGGTTTCTACCACCTCGTGCCACACTCTTGGAAACTTTGGCGCATTGTCGGTGTCGCACTTTCTCAGTCCGTGTATGCGTGTGGCGTAGAAGCTGTAGTAGTTGGGCAGTGGCTGTATGAGGCTGTAGTATCTGCCTGCCTCTGTGCCTTCTTTGTATATGCACACGCCTATGGCGCATACGCTGCTGTGTGCGTCGTTGGCGGCCTCAAAGTCTATTGCTACAAAGTCGTTCATAGCTCTGGTAGTATTAGGTATTTGTCTACGTCGTCAAAGTCGTAGCCGTCTATCACTATGCGGCGGCGCGTTACCCTGCCAAGGAAGCAGCAGTTGATGCGCGCCTCTTTTAGCTTTTCTATCATGTTGTCTTCTTGGCTTTCGTCAATAGTTGTGATATATCGTGCCTTCTCTTCTCCAAACAGGAAGGCGTCTAACCGCACCTCGCGGCATGTCAGTATGTCGAAGCCGCACGACGCTCTGCCGCACATCGTGGCGAGTGCCATAAACAGTCCGCCGACGCCTACATGGGTGTGGTGACTCAGTATGTCGTTGGCTGTCATGGCGTCGAGTATCATGGATGTGTACTCCTCCGCCTCTTGGCTGTTGTCGGCTACGGCAGGATTGTCTACGATGTGCAGGTACTGGCGCGCATAGTCGGAGTCGAGAAACTGCGTAGGCACGCTGCCTATCAGGTATATCAGCTGTCCGTGGGTTATCACACCTTGTGCTGCTGGTGTCGCCTCATGGTGGCATATCTGCTGGGCTATCTCCATGCACTCGCGTATCTTGGGCTCGTGTATGGCTTTATGCTCGTCGTCGTCAGCGGCATATAGGTAGTCGTGGCGTGGCGCCGCGTCGTGGGGCTGTCCCTTCAGCCATTGCAGCAGCGACTGCTGCCTGCCGTTGCTCTCCCACATGGCCATCAGGGTGCTCAGCTCGTCGGTGGTGGGCATGCGGCCTATTATGGCTATCACCTCGTCTATCACGGGTCGGCTTATGCCCATGGCATCCAGCACTTCGGCTGTCAAATATTCGTTTTCCATAGCTCAATCAGGGGTGCAAAGATACCAATATTTCTATATTAGAACAAAAAAGAACATGCACATTGTTCTTTTTTTTGTATTTTTGCAAATCTTTTGATGTAACAACTTATACTAATTGTATGGAATTGCTTTTCGGTATCTTGTGCGGCATTGCTCTGTCTCTCTTCTTTAGTTTTGGAGCCGCATTCTTTCAGCTTTTGCAAATAGGTGTTCAAGATGGTTTTCGCAAGGGCGTGGCGTTTGCTCTCGGCGTTTTTCTGTGCGATGCCGCCGTGGTATTCCTTATGCTCACCTTCTTGAAAAATGTCGACATGTACAATGTCATTCGCAACCCTTGGGTGGCATCTATCGGCTGTGTGGTGGTGGCATATATGGGCTATCGCAATTTCACCAAGTCTGCTGGCAAAGCGGAGAAAAAGAGCTCATCAAAGGTCCTCAATGCCTGTAGCGATATCTCTGAACGTCATGCTACCAAGCGTCGCAGCATCATCACGCGTCTTTTTCATGGCACTGGTCCTCGCGCCCTTATGTTTCAAGGTTTCATGCTCAATTTTGTCAACCCTCTGATATGGATCTTTTGGATCTCCGTCATCGCTCTTACCTCTGGCGAGATGGATATCCCTACCAACCACATGTACCTATTCTTTGTCGGCGTTCTCGGCAGCACTTTCGGTCTCGATATAGTCAAATGCAAGCTTGCCTCGCTGCTTACCAATATCATCACCCCCAAGCTCTTGAATATCTTTAACAAGGCTACCGGCGTCATCTTGTGGTGCTTCGCCGGCTATCTGTTGGTCTCCATGCTTGTCTTTCAGTTCGACCCGGAGGCTCGAAAGTTGCAAGAGGAGAAGGACAAGAACCAGCAGTCGATGCAGGTTATCAAGGCTATCGATAACGGCTTGAACAAGGGTATCAATAACATCAAGAAAGACTCGGGCGACAAAAGCACTGTTTTCTTTGACCCTAATAAGAAATAAATATTCTCGTATATTTGTTTCTGTTCAAGACAATGCTCTTGCCAGCCCCCCCCCCTTATTTCTCTCTCTCTATTCCTTTCAATTCCTTCTATTTCTCTCTATTTAGAGTTTTATTTTTTGCGTTTCTTGTGGTGCTTCTTGCCATGGCGTTTTGTCTTGGCAGGTTGCTTTTTTTCTGAGTTGTCCTCGTCTATCTTGTCGGAGTCGTCGCCCATGTATCCGCCTGTGATGTAGATAGGGGTGATGTCGTCGTCAAGCAGTATCATGTCTTTGTCCAAGCCTGTCGCCTTCATCATGGCGTCGTAGTCCAGTATCTCTGGGCGCTGGGTGGTGTTGGCTCTGATAAGCATGTTCAGAGCATCGTCAAAGTTAGGCACGCCGAAGCCTATGTGGTTGTCTACCGTTGCGGCATTGTTGCCCGAAAGGCGTATTGCCGCGCATATCTGCATCACCGAGGCGAGAGGTATGGCGCCGCGCAGGCATGCCACCATGCCGGCGGTGATGGGCGAGGCAAAGCTTGTGCCGTTGGCTTGTAGATAGCCGCCCGATGGCGAGGCCACGTATGTGAGTACGCCCTGCCCCATGACGTCAGGTTTTATGCGTCCGTCGGCTGTTGGACCCCACGAGCTGAACTTTACCACGTCGCCGTTGCTCCATGCTGCGCCAACGGTGAGCGAATGTTCTGCGTCGGCGGGTATGCCTATGGGGTGCTTGGCGCTGCCGCCGCTGTTGCCGGCGCTAACCACGCATATTATACCTTTGGCTGCTGCTGCCTCGGCGGCACGAGTCATCAAGGCTGTCTTGCCGTCAAAGTCTTTCGACTTGTGCGATAGTGATGTGTCGCCAAAGCCGTTGTAGCCCAACGAGGTGTTTATCACGTCTACTCCCATGCTGTCGAGGTATTCGGCGGCGGCAGCCCAGTTTATCTCCTCCACTGGACTCTCCGATCTTCCGTCTTCGGTAATGCATAGTATGTATGAAGCCTTGGGCGCCGTGCCTACATACAGACCGGGTATGTTTGCCGCCATGTTGCTCAGCACCATGGTGCCGTGGCTCTCGGCGTAGTATACCGACGGACGGTGCAGCATAAAGTCGCGTGTGGCTATAAGCCTGTGCTCGTCGCGCAGCGACTTGAACACCGACAGGGTGTCTACGCCTGGAAAGCCGCCGTCGCATACGCCTATCCACACCCCTTGTCCTTGATAGCCGCGCCTGTGCAGCGCTATGCCGTTGGAGAGCTCTATGTGTGTATAGCCTAATCCGTAGTAGTTCTGGTCATAGACGTCGCATTTTGTCGTCGGCATGTTCTCGCCGGCTTTGTAGCTGCGTGCTGTGTCGCCTGTCATGTTGCGACGCAGACAGCGGTACACCTCTGTAACGAATGGCAGACGGCTTATGCTGTCGGCTATGGCGCTGTCGGCAATGACGCAGGCGCCGTTGAGCCATTTGCTCACATTGTGTATCCTGGCACCGCTCTCCGTGAGTGCCTGGGTGTAGCGTGGCGACACGGGCAGGTCGGTGCTGTCGATGGCTATGCACTGGGCGCGACGGCGTTCGAGGGCGCGTTGGCTGAGGTATTTGCTCGGACGTCCTATCTCGTAGGGCGTGCCGTTCTTGTCGCTAAACGACACCCAGTAGTATTCAAGGGTGTCTTGGGCTTGTATGCCGCTATACTGTTGCAACAATGTCAGTATTAATAGGACGAGGAAAAAACATCTTGTTTTCATATTAATATTGTTTTAGTTTTCTACAATCAGGTCGCACGCCGTGGCTTTGGTAACATGCAGCAGGTCGGCGGTGCTTAAGCGCATCAGCAAGCCTCGCATGCCGGCGCTGACAGCTATCGTTGCATAGTTGTTGCAGGTGTTGTGTATATAGGTGGGAAATGGTTTCTTCATACCTATGGGGCTGCACCCTCCGCGTATGTAGCCCGTCAGTGGCAGCAGCTCTTTCACGGCTACCAGTTCGCACTTCTTGTTGCCCGACACCTTGGCGGCTTTTTTCAAGTCTACGTTCTCCGCTCCTGGCACCACGCATACAAGATGACCCGTCTTGTCGCCATGTAGCACCAAGGTCTTGAACACCCTCTCTATAGGCTCGCCTAATGTGTCGGCTATATGCACCGCCGACAGGTCGTTTTCGTCAACGGTATAGCTCAGCAACTCGTATTTTATCTTGCTGCCGTCAAGTATTCTCGCAGCATTGGTCTTGGCAATTTTCGACATAAAGTGTTGTAGTATAAGGATAATGACGTTATCGCACTATCGGCGTCGCAAGCACAAATATATAAGTAAAAAAGCTATCAATTACATTTTTTTTATATTTGAAAAAAAAACTATTATTTTTGCAAGATAAAACATTCGTTTATGAGCAACAAAAAATTAGTCCGTGCTGGCGATCGTAAAATCGCTGGTGTCTGTGGTGGCGTGGCAGAGTATTTCGACATCGATGCTACCTTGGTACGCATCGCAATGGTCCTATTTACATTACTGGGCGGCAGCGGTGTGCTGCTCTACCTCGTCATGTGGCTGCTTATGCCAGAAAATTAAATGATACTCCGCTGTAAAACATCTTCAGGCTACAACTTGTTGAAATTGTGAGATACAAAAAAATGCAGTATTAAATATTTTTTGTATCTTTGCGAGTTCAAACAATAGGCTAATATATCTACTAAATAACATGATAAATATTACATTACCAGATGGTTCTGTTCGTCAATACGAGTCTGGAATCACTGCTCTTGATATAGCAAAAAGCATCTCCGAAGGTCTCGCTCGCAATGTGCTGGCGGCAAAAGTTGACGGCAATGTCGTCGAACTCTATCGTCCTATCCTCAGCGACGCCTCTGTGCAGCTGCTCACATGGAACGACGAAGATGGCAAGAGAACATTCTGGCACACCTCTGCCCACCTTCTTGCAACAGCGCTTCAGGAAATCTATCCTGGCATTAAGTTTGGTATAGGTCCTGCTATCGAAAATGGCTTCTACTACGATATCGACTTTGGCACCAACGAGGTGTCGAGCGACGACTTCGCCAAGATCGAGAAGAAGATGTTGGAGCTCGTGCAGGCCAAGACACCTATCACTCGCCGCGAGGTCAGCAAGGCTGAAGCCCTCAAGGCCTTTGGCGATCGTGGCGAGGTGTATAAGGTCGAGCTTATCGAGGCACTCGAAGATGGCACTATATCTTTCTACGACAGTGGCAACTTCACCGACCTCTGCCGTGGTCCTCACCTCGTCGACTTCAGCCCTATCAAGGCTGTCAAGCTGCTCAACCTCGCCGGCGCCTATTGGCGTGGCGACGAGCATCGCCCTCAGCTCACTCGTGTTTACGCTATCAGCTTCCCCAAGAAGAAGGAACTCGATGAGTACCTCGCCTTCCTCGAAGAGGCTAAGAAACGCGACCACCGTAAGATTGGCAAGGAGCTAGGTCTCTTTATGTTCAGCGAGACTGTCGGCAAGGGCCTGCCTATATGGCTGCCCAAAGGCACCGAGCTGCGCCTCCGCCTGCAAGACTTCCTTACCAAGATACAGAAACGCTACGGCTACCAGCAGGTCATGACGCCTCATATCGGCGCCAAGCAACTATACGAGACCTCCGGCCACTGGCAGCACTACGGCGAGGACAGCTTCCGTCCCATCACTACTCCTGAAGAGGGCGAGGTCTACCTCCTCAAACCTATGAACTGCCCTCACCACTGCATGATATACAAGAACGAGCCTCGCTCTTACAAGGACCTTCCTCTACGCTACGCCGAGTTTGGTACCGTCTATCGCTATGAGCAGAGCGGCGAGTTGCACGGCCTCACGCGCGTGCGTTCTTTCACTCAGGACGACGCACATATCTTCTGCCGTCCCGATCAGGTCAAGGAAGAGTTTGTCAAGGTTATGGAAATCATCGAGATTATCTTCAAAGCACTCAAGTTCGAGAGCTTCGAGGCTCAGATATCCCTCCGCGACCCTAACAATACCACCAAGTATGTCGGCACCGACGAAAATTGGGCAAAGGCAGAACAGGCTATCGTCGAGGCTTGCCAAGAGAAAAACCTTAACGCTAAGGTAGAGCTTGGCGAAGCAGCCTTCTATGGTCCTAAACTCGACTTTATGGTCAAGGACGCCATCGGCCGCCGTTGGCAGCTGGGCACCATTCAGGTCGACTACAACCTGCCAGAACGTTTCGGTCTGGAATATATAGGCAGCGATGGTCAGAAACATCGTCCAGTGATGATCCACCGTGCTCCTTTCGGCAGCATGGAGCGTTTCTGCGCTGTCTTGATAGAGCATACCGGCGGCAAGTTCCCATTGTGGCTCACTCCTGAGCAGTTCATCATCCTTCCTGTCAGCGAGAAATATGTCGACCAGGCTAAGGAGTTGAAGAGCAAGCTCGAAATGATGGACCTCCGTGGCAATATAGACATGCGCGACGAAAAGATAGGACGCAAGATTCGCGATGCCGAATTGGCTAAATATCCTTTCATGCTCATCCTTGGTGAGAAAGAAATCAGCGAAGGTACTGTTAGCGTGCGCCGTCAAGGCGCTGGCGACCTCGGCGCCATGAAGCCCGAAGACTTCGCCAAGATTATCGACGATGAGATTAAGACCCTCATGTAATCCTTCAGCAATAGATAGTAAGAAATTCGTTTATCATATAAGTTTTTTTCATTAATCACTAATTACCAACAATTTGGCAGCACCATTCAATCCGTCTGGCCCGAAGCCTGTAAGACCTCGCGGCAGAGGCCCTATCAAAAAGGAGCCTGAACACAAAATCAACGAGCGTATCACCGAGCCTACCGTCCGTGTGGTGGGCGAAGGCATGGAACCTACCATCATGAACACTCGCGACGCAATCAAGAAAGCATACGACATGGGGTTAGACCTCGTTATGATCTCCCCTACGGCCACGCCACCGGTATGTAAGATTATCGAGTATCAGAAGTTCCTCTACGAGCTCAAGAAAAAAGAGAAAGAGCGTAAAGCCAACTCTTCAAAAGTGGTCATCAAGGAAATCCGTCTCAGTCCGCAGACCGATGATCACGATTTCGATTTCAAGCTCAATCATGCCATCAGGTTCCTCAAAGATGGCAACAAGGTCAAAGTAGATGTCTTTTTCAAAGGTCGTGCTATCGCCTATAAGGAACAAGGCGAAGCCCAGCTTCTCAAATTCGCCGAGGCACTGTTAGACTATGGCAAGCCAGAAGTCATGCCACGTCTCGAAGGTAAGAGAATGCTTATGATTATCGCTCCTAAGAAATAGCTACTTTTTATTCTGACAACCAATACAATTTTTTACGTATAATCTTAAAAAGCAGTAAAGTAATGCCTAAGATGAAAACCAAAGCCGCTGCCAAGAAACGCTTCGCGTTCACCGGCACAGACAAAATCAAAAGAAAGCACGCTTATCACAGCCACATCCTCACCAAGAAGGAGACGACACAGAAACGCAACCTCGACCACACCGCTCTCGTGAGCGTCGACGACGAGAAACGCGTAAAGCGCATGCTTCTGCACTAAATCGTTAGTGCTTCGTACCTATTATGGTACAGGTCAAATTTATCAAGGTTTCGATATGCCAAACAACGAGCGCCTCTCGCTCTATGATGCGGCAGTTTGTCGAAACTGTGAAGTAAAAACCATTGTTTCAAGCACACAAGTGCCGATGAAATAACTCGGCCGCTTAAACGAAAAAAATTAAATTGTTATGCCAAGATCAGTCAATGCAGTTGCTTCAAGAGCACGCAGAAAGAAAATCCTCAATCGCACCAAAGGTTATTGGGGCAGAGGTAAAAACGTTTGGACAGTAGCCAAGAACAAGTGGGAAAAAGGTCAAACCTACGCCTACCGCGATAGAAAAGCCAAGAAAAGAGAGTTCCGTTCTTTGTGGATCAACCGTATCAACGCAGGTTGCCGCATCAATGGCATCTCCTACTCTGTCTTTATGGGCCAGTTGCACAAAAACAACATCGAGCTCAATCGCAAAGTACTTGCCGACCTCGCTATGAACAATCCAGAGGCTTTCGCCGCTGTAGTAAAAATGGTAAAATAAATTAGTGATAAGTGAGCATGAGCCTCTCGATACATAACCTTTGCATCTGTTGTCTCTTGGACTGCTCTTTTTTGCAATGATTATCGAAGCTCTAATGTTTTCACAACACATTTTAACTTTTCACTATCAAAAACACTTATTCTGTTATGGGAAAAAATGAATTAATGCAGTACGTCGAAAATCTCGTGGAACGTAAGGATTTCCCCGAGTTCAAAGCAGGCGACACAGTTACTGTCCACTACAAAATCCGTGAAGGAAACAAAGAGCGTATCCAGAACTTCCAAGGCGTTGTCCTGCAACGCAGCGGAAGCGGAAGTACCGAAACCTTTACTGTCCGTAAGATTGCTAACGGCATAGGCGTAGAACGTATATTCCCCTTCGCCAGCCCTTTCATTGAGCAGATCGATGTCAACAAGCACGGTGCTGTGCGTCGCGCCCGCATCTTCTACCTCCGTAATCTTACAGGTAAGAAAGCTCGTATCAAAGAGAAAAGACACTAATCTGTCTCATCTCCCATCCCTTGTATTGGTTGTAAAGAGGGTGTGCCTTTCTTTGGCTCGCCCTCTTTTTTGCCCCCATGCCGCTTGGCTTTATTTTTTCTTCTTCTTTTTTTTATCTGCTTGTAAGACAATGGGTTCTTGTGCTGGTGTTGTAAAATGATTTTATTATTAGGTATATCTCATAAAATTTTGTAATTTTGCCACCAGAAAAGTATAATTCTTTGTCTCTTATTGCTTTTTGCTCTATATAAATTATTTATTATGAAGAAAGTTTTATTTTACCTGTTGTCGGTTGTCGTTCTGTTGTCGGCTTGCTCTAAGGACGACGAGACCGTAGACTCTCAAGCGCAAAATATTGATAATCCTGGAGAGCCTTCTTCTTCTGACACTACTGCCTGTAAGGTAGGTGTGTTCTCTGTTTCTGACACTTCTACGGTGGTCTTCTCACCAGGCAACCTTCAGTATCAAGCCAGCTCTGGCACATGGCGTTTTGCTCCTCATCAGTGGGACTATATTGGTGCTCCCTCGCAAGATGGGCGTAATGGCAACAAGACTCCCAACGGTACTATCGAAGGCAGCGACAACGCTCTTATTTCCCCTACCTACTCTGGTTGGATAGACCTCTTTGGATGGGGCACAGGCAACAACCCTACGCAGACTTCTGTGTTCTCTTCCGACTATGTTACCTTTTATGATTGGGGAGAATATTGCGGACTTGGCGACGGCTGGCGTACCTTGTCGCGCGACGAATGGCTCTATCTTAGAAAAAATCGTCCAGGAAAATTTGCTTTTGCAACGGTAAGTGGCGTCAAGGGAGTCATTCTTATCCCCAACCAATGGGAAACACCTCAGGGACTGTCGTATAATCCTTATAATGAACCCAGTTGGAAGCCTACTTGGAACGCAAACGTATATAATGATGATGAGTGGGCTAAGATGGAAGGTGAAGGTGCTATCTTCCTTCCAGCGGCAGGTGTACGTAATAATATGGCGGTATATGATGTTGCAAACTATATGGGCTATTGGTCGTCTACGGCAGGTGGTCCCGACCATGCTTTTTTCTATGCTGGACATCAGGAGTTTGACGAGTTTGGCTATCGTCTCTGCGGCCATTCTGTTCGTCTGGTGAAATAAAGGCTTTATTGTCTAACATACGTCAAAAAAAAGGTGTGCTGTCGTTATCAGCACACCTTTTTCTTGTATTAGTTGTTGTTCTCGTCTCACACTTCGGTTATCTCCATCAGTTTCCAGCCCTCAAACTGTAGTATTATCTTGTGCAGCTGTGTGCCGCGCAGCATGGCTTGCAGGCGTGGCTCGGAGGCATATCTTTCCAACTGGGCTGTTGCCTCCTCTCGTTTTTCGTCGGCGTTGGCGGTATATGTCCCTTTGGCATGGTATTTTAATTCTACCACATAGCTGTGGCGTGTGTCGCGTATGCGGTCGAGGTCGGGCATAAGGAAGAAGTCGCAATAGCCGTGGGCGAACTCCATCTCCGGACATAGCAGGTAGCATGGGTTGAGGCTCATAAATGCCATATAGAAGCCCTGTATGTTACGCTCGCCTTCTATGGCGTTGCGCACGCTGCTGACGTTGGCGTATATCTCGGCAATTTGCCGTAATGCTGGCTCATACTCTCCATGTCGTGCCATGGCTTTATAGCTCTGCTTCAAGTTGCAGGTGTCGAAAATCTTTATTGCTGAACAGTATTCTACAAGGTATTCGTAATATTGTTTGCGAATGTTGTTGTTGGGTATGCTTAGCTCAAGATCCATGCTGTCGGTGCCGGTAATGGTGAGCATGCCGTAGTAGTATAGCAGGCTTAGGAACAGCTCCTGATTGGTTATTTTCTCCACCGAAAACTGCGGCACAAGCGTTCCGTATATCTTGCCTTCATCAATAATGCGCATTATGACGCTTTCTCTATAGTTGCCCAATCCGTCCACCTGGTCCAGCTCTACAAGGTTTTGCAGCTTCTTGTAGTCAGTGCGTGTGTTGCTGTCGAGCATCGTCTGGGGTTTTCTGCCGTAGATGACGCACTCTTTCATGTAGTATAGCACCATGTCGCTATTGTACATCTTGGGGTCGGTCTCCAAGGACTCTCCGGCAAAACAATAGTTGTTGTACCATGGCTTCATCTCTGCTATCATTATCTCCTCCTGTTCTGTGCCTTGTGGCAGTCTGCCTATCTGCTGGTAGTAGCGTATCATCTCTCGCACGTCGGTCTCCGAGAACCCCATGGCCTGGTTGAAGTTTGGATTCATGGTGAGATTGGTGGCTATGTTGAAACCGCTGGTGAGGTCGTCGAGGGTCATGGGACTGACGCCTATCATGAATATGCGTTCAAAGTTGCCTTTAAAGAGTTTGAATACGTCGCGATAGAAGCCGTCGCCGTGCGTTATGGCCTTAAACATCTCTTTGCCTTTCACATGCAGCACGGTGTTCATAAAGTTGTCGTACTCGTCGAGAAACAGGTAAAGAGGATGGTTGTTTGTTTTAGCGGCGTTGATAATTACGGTCAGTTTAGAACTAAATGTAGTGGCAGCCCTACAGTCTTGTTGTACTTTTTCGTTAAAATACTGATGATAATCATCTAAAAACTTATAGCACATCAAGCTGCAGTACTCGTCAAATCTCTCTTCCAGTTTGTCTATGTTGCCTGTTACCTGCGAGAAGTCGAGATGAAGCACGAGGTAGTGGTTGCGTAGTGGGGTGGGGTGCTGGCCTATATATAGGTTGCCAAACAGCATGTCAAACTGGTCGCGCTTGTTTATGTCGTAGTAGTTTTCAAGCATGGAGAGAAACAGGCTCTTGCCAAACCGGCGTGGACGTGACATGAAAAGAAAACGTTCCGCTCGTTCTATATCGGTAATATATTTTGTCTTGTCGACAAAATATAGGTTATCGCGCCGTATAATATAGTAATCTGATATGGCGTAGGGTATCTGTCGGTAGGGGAGAGTGTTGTCCATGATTGTATGTTTTGAGCGTATATTGCTTATTGTCAGTGTTCTATTTCTAATTTTACAACAAAGGCAATATTACAAATATACAAAAAAAGATGGGAAGCTGCACACAGCCCCCCATCTGTCTGACGTTTAAGATGCTTATATCACTTTGTCTACTTTTATTTTCTTGTAGCGTCTTCCGCCGGTTATTTCATGGTCGTGGTTTTTCATCAGCATCTCGCCCATCTGCAGGTTGTTGATTGCCTGTACAATACCTTTGGTTTCGTTTTGCGAGGCTCCAAAGATTGTCCGTATCAACTTTTCGTCTACCTGGTTTTGTTTCATTATGATTGGGTAGTAGGCGTTTTGGTAGTAGTTGTAATTTTTGGTAGAGAAGTCTGCCATGTCTTGTGTGGCGAGTATCACGCTCATGCCTTTGTTTCTGCCTACTTTTATCAGGTTTTCGAGTGGCTGGTTGTTGAACTCCAGCATATAGTGTGCCTCGTCGATGATGGTGTAGTGGCGCAGCTCAAAGTATTTGTCGTTTCTTGCTTGTGGGGTGAGTGTCTCGTATATGTCGTTGAGTTTGGACGTGGTGAAGTATACTATGGCTTTTGCCAACGACCCGGCGTTGCTGGCAATGCTGCCAAGGTTGAGAATATAGCTGTTTTTGATAAGGTCGACAGTGTCGTTTTCGGCAAAGAGCTTTGTGTATACCAGTTGCGACAGCGAGTTGGAGATGGTGTCGCCGTTGGGATTGCAGCGTGTCAGATATTTTTGCTGTACTGCCTCAAAGGTGATGGGTCTGCCTTTTGATTCCTCGTATGCCTCGCAGATAGACGTTCGCAGGTTGTTGTCCATGTTGGCTCCCGGTCTTGCTCCAAATATGTTTATTAGCGATGTGGCAAGGGTGGTGGCGTATAGGTTTATTTCGTTCACAGTCTTTCCCTCAAGGTTTTTGAATGGGTTGAAGGGTAGTGGACGCTGGAGTGGGTTGAGTATGCAATGACCGTTAACTCCCAAGAGGGGTAGCCACTTGCGGTTTTGCTCGTCAGAGAACTCGCCTTTGTAGTCGAAAAGCAGGAAGTTGACAGGGTAGTTGGTGTCGGTGGATTGTTGACGTATCTGGCTCAGCAATGCCATCAGCAGGTTGGTCTTGCCCGACCCCGTAGCGCCAGCCACCAGTATCTGTGTGTTTGGTACGCCTATCGAGTTGATGTTGAGTGTGGCGTCGTCGTTGTTTTCGTACTTGCCTATCTTTAGTGCCATGTTGGGTATGGTGCCGGCGGCTGCGTTGTTGTTAGGCACAAAGGTGAGCCACCGATCCAGTTCGCCATCTTTCAACAGCATGTTGCGGCCGCGTAGCATCTCGTAGGTTACTATTTTGCCTATCAGCGATTTGTCTTTCCAGTCGATCTTGCAGTTGTGGTAGCGCATCTTTAACAAGGCGGCATAGAGGGCCTGGTTGCCGTTTTTGTTGAAATAGTTCGAGCCAATAGAGTATCTGCCACCTTCTATGGCATTTACTTTTTCCATTTCACGGCTGGCACTGTTGCTTAGCGATACCAATAGGGCAAAGCGTGCCACATCGGCTGAGTTGTTGAAGGCGAATGGCGCATTGTCGCCGGTGTATGCTGTCAGGTTGAGGCGCTCTTCTATTTTTTCTTGCAACGGGGTCAGCTCTCTTGTCAAATTTTCGTATTGGTTGAGTCCGTCGAGTATTTCTTTCATGGTGTTGCTTGTTTTTATAATGTTTTTCCGAAGTAGTTGCTTTCAACTGTTGTCAGTTGTTCATGGTGGTCGCGGTGCAGGGTGTATACCTGTGCCACTGAGTCGCGCAGCTGGTCAAGGCCGTCGATGTTGGTAATTTCTATGTCGTTGCTGAAGAGTATTGTCTGTTGCGACAATTCGGGATACTGATTTATCAGTATTTCTCTGTGACTTTGGTCTACATTGCCCATGATAGTGTCGATAACTATGGGTGGCTGATAGTCGCCAAAGCGGTTGGTGGCGTCGAGCAGTACCTGCATGAGTATCTGTTTTTGTGCTGTGCTAAGCTGCGTCAGTGGCAACTCGTTGCCCTTTTCATGGAATATCTTGAACGACACCTCGCCATTATCAAAGCCTAATGACACACGGCCTACAATATTTTCACCCTGGTATATCAATCTGTTCAGACGTTCGCGTACATAGTCCTCAAACTCTCTGCTGCGTCGTTCTATGAGTCTGTTTTCTGCCTCTGCAAAGAACTCCGGCAGTTTTCGTAGCATATTGTAGTACCCTGACTCGCCTTGTGGGTTGGGAACGTCGTATTGGCTACGTCTTCTTTCATTTTCGGCTATCTGAACATCTATCGCTTCGAGTTCGCCATACAGTCTTTCGTAGGTCTGTTTTTTGTCCTCATATTCTCTTGATAGTGCCTCGTCGCCATTGCTCAGTTGCTGTTGTAGCTCTTTTATCTTCGTCTCGTTCGCCTCTATTTTTGCCACCTCTGCGTCGAGACGTCTACGCTCGTCGTCTATTTGGGTAAAGTTGTTGTTATAACGACTGTCTATCAGCTGTTTGAGGGCTGCTACATCTTCGTTGTCGAGATAGTGGTAGTCGTCTGTAGCTTCGGCTTTGGCTG
This sequence comes from Bacteroidales bacterium, assembly GCA_045598945.1. Classification (GTDB taxonomy): domain Bacteria; phylum Bacteroidota; class Bacteroidia; order Bacteroidales; family P3; genus Colimorpha. Next base: position 29,110 of record JAZRVD010000241.1, read on the forward strand.
TCTGTAGCTGCCATATTCTGTCAGACAATGTCTTGGCGTCGGGTCTGTTTCTTTGAAAGAACTCGTACTGCCCTACCAGCACATCTGCCAGCATCGACGCTACGGCATTTATCTGCTCTTGGCTTAGTCTGCCGCCGTTCTGCTTTGCCACTCTCTTTTTGGCATTGACTATTGTCATTACCTCGGCACGCAGCATTTCGGCTATGCGTGGCAGGGCGGCGGAGTTGTCTATGGTGTGAGAATAGTTGGCAACATTATCTGTGTAAATTTTTTCGTAGTGGTTGGTATCGTCTATTTCGCTTTGCAGGCTGTTTATCTGCTGTTCTATCTGGCGGCAGTAGTCTTGCCCTTGTCTTTGTTGGTCGTAGGCCTCCTTGTTGGTGTTGCAGAAGAGTAGTGCTGCCTCGTATTCTGCCTGCATCTCGTCGTGTCGCGCTTTCAATTCTTTGCCTTTTTCTACCAGTGCTTCAAACTCTCTTCTCAGAGCTTCGTCGTTTTGTCGCGATGCTATCTCTTTGTTGAGGACAGACTGTGCCATGCTCTTGAGGTCGTGAAATTTTTGAAATCCCATCGCCGACAGCAGGCACTGTTTTACCACAAGGTTTACCTGTGTGCCGTCTACGCTGTCGCCTGTCTTGGCGGCGTCAAAGAAGAAGTAGTTGCTCAGGTCTTTGGGCAGGTTGGCTTTTATTATCTTGTTCACCATCTGCTCGGCAGCACGACGCTCTGCAACGGGGGTGTGCGTGCCGTAGCTGTATTCGTTGCCGTCGAACGAGAGCGTTACGTTCCATGCTATCTGGTCGTTTATCAGTTGGTACAGACGTTTGAGGGTGTAGGTGCGCTCGGTGCCGTTGAGCATGCCGTTAAACACTATTGTCAGCTCTATTAGCTCTTTTACCCATCCTTCGGGCTCGGTGCTTTGTAGCGAGAGACTCATCAGCTCTTGATACTTTCTTTTGGTGTTTATCTCCAATCCGTACATGGCGCCGCATATTGCCTCAAAGAGTGTTGTCTTGCCCTGTCCGTTTTCTCCGCCTATCAGGACTATCGACTTCCCGTCAGATACTGATAGGTCCAGGTCAAGCTCTCTGTAGGTCTTGTAGTTTCTTATCTTTATGCTATCTATTTTCATGGCGTATATGTTAGTTGGTTTCTCTGTTCACTATTCTTTCAAAGGCGCTGTCGGTTATCGTCTCTTCGTTGTTTTTCTTTTTCTGATACTGCTCCAAAATGTTTAGCACCATGTCGTATGACACTTCCTTCTCTTCGCACAGACCCTCTATCACTTTCAGATCGTCGGTGGTAACACCGTATTTTAGAAAATTTCCATCAATGTTTGGCATATCTTTTTTTGTTTAATTGTTTTGTGTGCTTAGGTAACTGTCGAGCGATGTCCAGCCGCTCTTGTCTTCCATGGTGTCTATAGTGCCTTGGGCGAAGAGCCAGTTGCTGCCATCTTGCACTATTATGCCACCATCCAACTTTTGGCCTGCCTCGTTGTTCTGCTGTCGTATGTATTCTCGCAAGGCGTTGTGCTTGTTCACGCTCTCGGCGTCGCCGTTGGGACTCTTGGTGTCGAACAGCAGCGTCTTGCCGTTGCACAGGCGCACTATGTAGTCTACATAGAAGTTTGCCTTGCCGCCGTTGCTGTTGGTGTATACTATCGAGAAGTGCTCGCCGCCCTTGTCGCCGTTTTTGTACCACCATTTCACGCTCTCCTGCCTGTCTAAGTACTCTCTAAAGCTCTTCTCAGGCTGCGAGGCGTTGACCAGCTCGTAGCAGGGTTCCAGGGCGTGCAGCGTGGTGGCCACCTCGTGGTGCGTGGCACTGTCGTAGTAGCGCTCTGCTGGCAGGTGCCATTCGGTTGCTATATCTTTCTCTTGGCTCACTCTCGCCTGGAGTATTTTTTCATAGCGGCGTAGCGACTCGGCTATAATGGTCTCAAATCTTGCTCTGTTGTCGGAGTGTAGGATGATGCGTTCGGCGTCGGTCTCGAAGATGTTGAGGTAGTCGTTCATATAGTCTATCAATGCTCTTTTTAGCACTGGCATGCTGTCGTATACGGCAAATGGCGACACATGCTTGGTGCAGAACACCTCAAAGAGTTTGTCTACCTCTGTCTGTGTGCGTGCCACTCCCACGCGGTGCGTGGCGTCGACCTCTATGGTCTCTATGTTGTCGAAGAGTATCTCAAGGTCGGTGGGTATCTGCACCATTATCCTGCGTGCTTCGAGGTTGATGCCGTTTCTCACGGCAGCGGCGCGGTTGTCGGTCTGCACCTTGCTGTTGGCGGTTTTCCCCGTGAACTTGTCTTCAAACGACAGTTGCAGCTGACGTGTGTCCCACTTCTCCTCAAAGGTCTTGAACAGCACGTTGCGGTATTCGCTGCCGAGGCGGTTGCGCTGACGGCGCTCCACATGCTCCTGCTTTATGAGCGTTACGCTGTAGTCTTCTCTCACCCGCTTGGCGTAGAGCTTGCAGATGTAGTTGTTGTCCTCGCTGCTTATCTCTATGTAGTCGTTGGCTATGTTGGTGTATACGTAGCCATGGTTCAGGCTGTCGTTGGCAAAGTGGTGCTGAAAGGGCATGCGCAGTATGCGTCCTACTGTCTGTATGGTGAAGGTGGCGCTCTGTGTCTCGCGGTATATCAGCAGCACGGCGGCGCGCGGGCAGTCCCACCCTTTGGCTATGGTCGCCTTGAATATCAGTGCCTCGGTCATCTCGTCGATGTTGGCTATGGCGTTGTTCTCCACGCTTGGCGTCTTCTCTCTCGAGAGCCATACGCCCAGCTTGCCGTTCTCCTTGCTTATGCCGCGGCGCGGGTCGGCGAGGTATGTCTCCACCATTGTGCGTGTCTCGTTGTCTCTGTCGGTTGTTTCCTTGTTGTCGTTGGGCAGCTGTATCAGTAGCAACGGGTTGACCTCAGGGTGGCCTGCCTGGCGGTAAAGCTCTTTCAGCTCCATGCGCTTGTCCAAGGCCATCTGCAGCAGCGCCTGGTCTTGCGTCAGTCCTTCAGGCATCTGGCGCATCTTGTTGCGCACGTCGGGGTTGAGGATCACGTCTTTCTTTATCATCTCGTCTTCCACCACCCTGTGGCGCTCTATCTGCACTTTCTCAAAGCCGTTGCGCGCCTCTCTGTAGTTTGGCGTGGCGCTTATGCGTATCTCAAGGTCGTAGCGCAGTTTGGCGAGAAAGTTTCTGGTCTCGTTGGCTTGCGCCCCGGTATGCTCGTGCTCTTCGTCTATTATCAGCACCACGGGTGTCTTGTTGTCCTCCGCGGTATTGCGCACCACCTCCACCAAGCCGTTGCGGCTCTCCGTGTCGCGCTGCATCAGCGCCTTCTTGTTCACCACGCTCTCCCAGTTTACAAACAGTATGTCGCCATGCTCCAGCTTGTCGGCGGTGTGGTCCACCTCGTCCCAGTATATGGGGTGCAGATGGCGCGAGTGCTCGGTGAAGAGCTTTATACGTTCATACGACTGTATGTGCAGCTGGTTGGGGGCTATCCATATATATGCCACCTTGCGGGCCTGGCATTCGCAGTTGGTGGGCAGGGTGTGGGTGAACTCGTCGAGCATGGCGCCCATCACCACCGTCTTACCGGCGCCCGTAGGCGCTTCAAGGAATAGCTGCTTCTTGCTTCCTCTTCTGAGGCTGCTCTGCAGCAGTGCTATAAGCTTGTCTTTGGCCTCTATTTGATATGTCTTGAGCTTTATCATTCTTGTGTGTTTTGAAGGTTGGTAGATGATGTTGTTCCGCTGTCGTCCAACGGCAGCACCCTGCGGTATACCGATGCTATGGCTTCGGGCAGGGCGCACAGCTGTACTTTGTCGGCTACGGCGGCAAACTCGTCGTCGTAGGCGTATGTGCCGCTGGCAAAGACGTAGACGCTTATCGCCTGCTGTGGCTGCATGGCTTTCAGCTGCTCTACCACTGCGGATATCTCGTCGGTGTCGAGGACCACGAGCATGCCCCTGCCGTTGCTCTCGTAGTACTGCACGCCAAAGTTCGTGGCCATCTCGCCCAACATCTCTTGCTTGTCGTAGATGTCCTCTTTTATGCACAGCATGTCTATGGCGTACATCGCCAGCTTGCGCAGGTTGACGGTGTCGCCGCTGCGGCTCACCTCGTCGCTGCTCACCCTGTAGTAGCGCAGGTTGTTGTGTGCCAACCCCTCCACCTTGTCGCCTTTCGGTGTGGTGTAGCCTTGTATCACGCGGCGGTTGCGCTCGTAGGTAACGTCGCGGCAGATGTTTTTGTCTGGCTCTTTGTCGCTCGCCTCCGTGATGTTGACCATTATGCACTGGCGGTTGCCGCCATCTTCTGCATTAAGCTGCATAGTGGCATGCAACGTGGTGCCGCTGCCAGCAAAGAAGTCAAGAATGGTAGAGGATGGATTTGACGTAAATCTAAGAAGCTTCTTTATCAGTCTTATTGGTTTGGGATTATTAAATACTTTTTTACCAAAAATATTTTCTAAAGCTTTACTTGATGCTCTTCCATCCTCATAATAATAACTTTTTAGTAATTCCGTAGCTGTTTCTATTCGTTTTTTTATCTTTGGAATTGTTGTTTCATCTTCTCCCCACATTACATCTCCTATTGAATCTGCTTCTAAAAATGTTGAATAAGGCCACCTATATCCATTTGTGGGTTTAGCACATACTTTCCCTGTTTTTGGATGAATTATATCGTATATGTAATCACCAGGTTTTGTGTTAGATGAATTGCCTGGATAAAATACGCCCTTTTCATCAACATAATTATAATGAGATACTCCTGATAAATCAATGTCGTTTGTTTTTTTTAAGGAATTTATCCAAATCATTAATTGTTTTCTAATTAGTGAAATATCATTTCCAACTTTGAGTTTTATTTCTTCATATTTTGATTTTATTAATAATGCTTTTTCGGAAGTAACATTCCATTTATTTAGCTTTTCAAAATTTTTGGAATAACAAATTATATACTCGTGATCTATACTAATTTGCGTTGGATTATTATCTGTAGCCGACTCCCAAATGATTTCTCCTACAAAGTTATTCTCCCCAAACACCTCGTCGCAGAGTAGTTTGAGGTTGGCTTGCTCGTTGTCGTCGATGGAGATGAAGATGACACCTTTGTCGGAGAGCAGACGCTTGGCCATGCGGAGCCGCTTGCTCATAAAGCTGAGCCACTTGCTGTGGCGGAACTCGTCCTCTTTGTCTACAAAGACGTCGTTATATACAAAGTCTTAGTTGCCTGTGTTGTACGGCGGGTCGATGTATATCACGTCTATCTTCCCCTCGTGGGTGTAGGTCAGCGTGGTTAGCGCTTCGAGGTTGTCGCCCTCAATGATGATGTGGTTGGGTGCGTCGCCGCCGCCGTCGGTGATGGCGAGGCTCTTGTCCTCTTTCAGCACGGGCAAGTGGTCGCGGAGCTTCTCCTCTGAGTTTTCGGATTTCTTTTCCCACACCAGCCCGTACTTCTTGGTGTGGAGTAGCTGCAGCAGCGCTGCACGCTCTTCGGGGGTCAGCCCCTCGGCGTCGCGGATAGCCTGCTCCAACTGTTTGCGGTCGGTTGCCATAGGCGTTGCGTGTTTGGCTAACGTGTGCTTACCTACTGGTGGCATAGCGGGCACCGCAGGGCAACAAAAAAAAGAGCGCAGACCTTGACAAATCTACGCTTCTGAGGCCCTGAGATTGCCCGTGTAAAAATAGATAAGTCACGCCTGCGCCATACGCAGACGTTTACTGACTTATTCGCTTTTTACACTTTTAGAAATTTCTCAGGTTTCAGAAGCAGATGCCGAATAAATAGCAAACGTTATGGGTTAATAATTGATATGTAAAAGTATTAAAATATTGCTACATAAAGAATACTGTTTTTACTATAAAAGTCCTCCACTCTTCAATCTCACAAAGTGCCGGAGCCTTGCTATCTCCATGCAATTTGTTGCAATCTCACCGACTGCAAAGGTATATATATTATGGAAAATAATTAAATAATTTTATCAACACGTCTCCATTTCTCGTCTTTTCTCTGCGCACTGATTCTTCATGGAGGACCTTCGACTCTCCATACGGTTGAGAAAAGTGCTACTCTGCTTGCAAGTTGCCATTCTGTGATGCTAAAGGCATCGGATAGTGGCAGCTATCTATTTCTTTAGCTGGTATGTGACGCCACCTCTCTTCGAGACCGTCAGCTATCGGATATTGGTTGGTTAACACAAAAGATTTGGTGGGATTTGACACTTTCGGCATAAAAGATTTGGTGGGATTTGACACTTTCGGCACAAAAGATTTGGTGGGATTTGACATTTTGGCAAAATAAATTTGGTGGGATTTGACACTTTCGGTATAAAAAATTTGGTGGGATTTGACATTTTTGGCAAAATAAATTTGGTGGTATTTGACACTTTTGGCATAAAAAATTTGGTGGGATTTGACATTTTCGGTATAAAAAAATTGGTGGGATTTGACACTTTTGGTATAAAAAATTTGGTGGTATTTGACACTTTTGGTGTAAAAAATTTGGTGGAACATGAAAAATGTTGTACTTTTGCAGTTGTTAAACATCATGTAACACATTATGAATAAGACAAAAATAGTGTTCAAGCGCAAGCTCTACGACAGTATGCTGCGGTGGAAGCAGGAAAGAGACGGCTCTACAGCCCTGCTAATACAGGGTGCCAGACGTATAGGCAAATCGACCCTTGCAGAAGAGTTTGCCAAGCATGAATACAAATCCCATCTGCTCATAGACTTTTCTATAGCCCCGCAAGAGGTGGTGGATCTGTTCAACGATATTTCAAATCTCAACTATATCTTTTTCCGTCTGCAGATTGTGTATAATGTAGAGCTGTACGAGCGCAATTCTGTCATTATTTTCGACGAGGTGCAGAAGGTCCCCAAGGCGCGTCAGGCTATCAAGCACCTTGTCAACGACCACCGCTATGACTATATCGAGACAGGCTCGCTGATATCGGTGTACAAAAATAGCACCGATATTGTGATACCCAGCGAGGAGACCAAGATAGACATGTACCCTATGGACTACGAGGAGTTTAGATGGGCACTGGGCGATACGGTTACCATACCTATGCTAAAGACAGCCTTCGACCAGCGGCAGCCCTTGGGCGACAAGCTGCACAGGCGTCTGATGCGCGACTTTAGGCTCTATATGCTTGTCGGCGGCATGCCGCAAGCGGTGGCGGCTTATCTCAAGACCAACAATATGAGCACCGTTGATGCTGTGAAGAGAGACATCTTGGCACTCTACGAGGAGGACTTTGTGAAGATTGACGACAGTGGTATTGCCAAGGCTATGTTCGACACCGTACCTGCCATGCTGCACAAGGATGTGTCGCGTTTTCAGCTCTCTTCAATAGAGGGTGTAGGCAGGGCGGACCGTTCGGCAAGTGTTGTAAAGGCTATGGCAGACACCATGACGGTAAATGTGGCGTACCACTCCAACGACCCCAATGCAGGCCTCGCTCTCTCTAAAGATATGTACCGTTTCAAGATGTATCTTGCCGACACAGGGCTCTTTATCACTCTGGCGTTCAAGGACAAGGCGTTGACCGACAACGTTATCTACCTTAGGCTTCTTAACGACAAGCTCAGCGCCAATCTCGGCTATGTCTACGAGAATATGATAGCCCAGATGCTGCGTGCCACGGGTAAGGAGATTTACTATCACACTATCCCTTACAGCAATGGCAAGAAATATTACGAGATAGACTTCCTCTACGCCGACGGCTTCAAGGTCTCGTCGATAGAGGTGAAGTCGTCGGGCTATAAGACGCACGCCTCGCTCGACGCTTTTTGTCAGAAATACCCCGACCGTATAGAAAACAAATACCTTGTCTATACCAAGGACTTGAAAAAAGACGGCGACACCATCTATGTCCCCGTCTATATGACTATGTTCTTATAGTCCCGTCAAAGCGCTATCTGCGCTAAATAGTTTCTCTCCCATCAACGCTTGGTGCAGGTGTATAGGCGGCATACGCCCATAAAGAGTTTCTTCTGCCTTATCTCTTCAAAGCCTGCTGTCTGTAGTCTTTGCATAAAGTCTTTGCCTTTTGGGAAACGCAGTATAGACTGCGGCAGATAGGTGTATGCCTGCTTGTTGCCGGCCATCTTCTTGCCTAACCATGGCAGCAGATGACAGGCGTATAGCTTGTAGCAGGCGAATATTAGTGGGTTGTCGGGGGTCGACAGCTCCAGTATGGCAAGTCTGCCGCCGTTGGACAGCACACGGTGCATCTCGGCAAGGCTTTTGTCGAGTTCGGTGAAGTTTCTCACCCCGAAGGCTACGCTGCAGGCTTGGAAGGAGCTGTCGTTGAAGGGCATCTCGGCGGCGGAGGCTTGCAGTATGTCTACCTTGAGATGTGCCGCTTCGTATTTCTTGCGCGCTTCGTCGAGCATCTTCTCAGACAGGTCTATGTTGGTATATGTGCTGCCTATGGCGGCACGTCGGGCAATGGCAAGGGTCATGTCGCCTGTGCCTGCCGCTATGTCGAGGTAGTGCAGCGGCTCGGCATGGTTAGCGACAGTCTCAGCCGCCTTGCGACGCCATCGGTTGTCGAGGTTCCACGACATCAGGTGGTTGAGCTTGTCGTAGGTTGAGGCTATGGGGTCGAAGTTTATCATAGTGGTTGGTAGCTTACTATTCCGAAGATTATAGACAGTACGAATGTCGATAGCACCAGCATGGGCAGCATGCTGTCTAATGCCTTGCCTTCGCGGCGCCATACTAATATTAGGTGTATGGCGTAGAGTGGCAGGCACAGCATGTAGAGCCATGTCGTGCAGCTATGCGAGGTGAAGAGCAGGGTGTAGAGTGTTAGCAGCAGCCAGGCTACGCATATCAGCGCAGTATGGTATATCTTGGCACGGTGCAGACCGAGCAGTATAGGCACGGTGGTGCGTGTGGCTTTGTCGCTCTCTATGTCGCGCATGTTGTTGACGTTTAGCACGCCAATGCTGCACAAGCCTATTGACGAGGCTGGCAGCAGTATGCTGCAGGGTAGGGTGTGGGCTATCACATAGTAGCCTCCTGCTACCGACACTATGCCAAAGAAGATGAATACAAACACGTCGCCCAAGCCGTGGTAGCCGTAGGGGTTCTTGCCCATGGTGTAATGTCTGGCGGCCCATATAGCTGCGGCACCGAGTGCGAGGAGTGTCAACGCCTCGATGCTCAGCAG
>JAZRVD010000242.1:0-47842 GCA_045598945.1 Bacteroidales bacterium
ACCATCACAACGATGACGATGAATGCGACTGCGGCTGCCACCACCATCACGACGATGACGACGAATGCGACTGCGGCTGCCACCATCACAACGATGACGACGAATGCGACTGCGGCTGCCACCACCATCACAACGATGACGACGAATGCGACTACGGCTGCCACCACCATCACGACGATGACGATGAATGCGACTGCGGCTGCCACCACCATCACGACGATGACGACGAATGCGACTGCGGCTGCCACCACCATCACGACGATTAAACAAAAACATCAAAACCAACCCCATAGCAACACTATGGGGTTTTATTTTATAGCCAATTTTTTTACACACATCTATTGTTAATAATATGTAACAAAAAATGTTTCATATTCATTCTCTTTTTTCTAATTTTGCAGTTCGTTGCGTAATAACGCACAAGAATATTATGTGATTTTGTATTAATACTTTAAATAATTGTGTAATGGCTCAGGACCTTTTTTCTTTTATTGAAAACGAAACAGAAAAAAACACTCAAAATTCTAACAAGGTTGATAAGAATACATCAAAGACTGAGCCTATAGCCACAGAGAAAGTATCTCCAAATTCTAACAAGCCAGCAAAAGCTCCTGCCAATAATCAACCATCAAATATTACACCTATGGATAAGCCGTATTCCGTTAATGACATCATGCAATCTTCTAAAGAATATTTTGGAGGTGATGAACTCGCCGCCAACGTCTGGATGAACAAATACGCGCTCCGTAACGGTGAAAAAATCCTTGAACTCAACCCCGACATGATGCACCGCCGCATAGCTGCGGAGTTTGCACGTATCGAAGCCAAATATCCCAACCCACTATCAGAAGAAGACATCTACCTACTGCTCAAAGACTTTCGCCATATCATACCTCAAGGCAGCCCCATGTCGGGCATTGGCAACAATTACCAAGTAGTGTCGTTGAGCAACTGCTTTGTCATTGGCAACCAAGGCAACAGCGACTCCTACGGCGGCATAATGAAGATAGACCAAGAGCAGGTGCAGCTGATGAAACGCCGTGGCGGCGTAGGTCACGACCTGTCGCATATCCGCCCCGCTGGCAGCCCCGTAAAGAACTGCGCCATGTCGTCGACAGGCATAGTGCCCTTCATGGAACGCTATAGCAACACCACACGCGAGGTGGCACAAGGCGGCCGACGCGGAGCTTTGATGCTCAGCATCAGCATCAAGCATCCCGATGCCGAAAACTTTATAGACGCAAAACTCGAACAAGGCAAGATAACAGGCGCCAACGTTTCCGTCAAAATTACCGACGAGTTTATGGAATGTGTAAAAACTGGCAAACCATATATACAGCAATATCCTATAGACTCGCCCAATCCTACCGTTACTAAAGAGATAGACGCACGCGCCTTATGGAGCAAGATTATCTCCAACGCATGGGCATCCGCCGAGCCAGGCGTACTTTTCTGGGACACCATACTGCGCGAAAGCGTACCCGACTGTTATTCCGACTTTGGCTATCGCACCGTCTCTACCAACCCCTGCGGCGAGATACCCCTATGCCCCTACGACAGCTGCCGCCTGCAAGCCATCAACCTCTACAGCTACGTCGACAATCCATTCACCGCTGACGCCAAATTCAATTTCGAGCTCTTCCGCGAACACGTGGCAAAAGGCCAACGCTTGATGGACGACCTTATCGACCTCGAACTTGAGAAGATAGAACAGATAATATCCAAGATAGACTCCGACCCCGAGGACGACGAAATAAAACGCGTAGAGCGCAATCTGTGGCTCAATATAAAGATGAAATGCCTCGAAGGACGACGCACTGGCTTCGGCATCACCGCTGAAGGCGACATGCTCGCAGCCTTAGGGCTGCGCTATGGCAGCGACGAGGCAATAGATTTTTCAGTCTCTGTACATCGCACCCTGGCATGTGCAGCCTACGGCTCTTCCGTCATACTCGCCAAAGAACGCGGTGCCTTCCCTCTCTACGACTCCAACTGCGAGAAGCTCAATCCATTTATACAGCGTCTCGCTGAGGCAGACCCCGAGATGTATACACAAATGCTCGAATACGGCCGCCGCAACATAGCACTACTCACCATAGCACCTACCGGCACTGTAAGCATCTGCACCCAGACCACCAGCGGCATAGAGCCCGTATTCCTCGTCTCCTACAAACGCCGCAAAAAAATCAATCCCAACGACAAAGATACCTCATCGCATAAAATTATCCGCGATGAAAGCGGCGACTACTTTGAAGAATACAACGTCTTCCACCCAAAATTTATAGAATGGCTGCTTATCAACGGCTACAACGTCGACGAGATAACGGCCCTTCCCGACTCCGAGCTTGAAGAGATAGTAGCCAAATCACCCTACGCCAACGCCACATCGGCAGATGTTGACTGGGTAAGCAAAGTACGCATGCAAGGAGCCATACAAAAATGGGTAGACCACTCTATCAGCGTTACCGTCAACATTCCCAAAGAGACCACCAAAGAGATTGTCAGCACCATCTATCAAACAGCATGGGAGTCTGGTTGCAAAGGCTGCACCATCTACCGCGAAGGCAGTCGCAACGGTGTGCTTGTCTCCAACAAAGAATCGAAATGCGACGGCTCGCATTTTTCAGAGACCAAAGCACCCAAACGCCCAAAGAAACTTGACGCAGAAATAGTACGTTTTAAGAACGAACGCGAAGACTGGATAGCAGTGGTAGGCATGTACGAGGGACGCCCCTACGAGATATTTACCGGCAAGGCTGAAAGCTTCCCTCTACCTAAGTTTGCCAACAAAGGGTGGATTATCCGTGTCAAAGAATCAGGCGACGAGCATGCACGCTATGACTTTCAATATCTCGATGCCGACGGCTTCCACATTACCATGGAAGGACTGTCGCGCATGTTCCAAAAAGAATATTGGAACTACGCCAAACTAATATCCGGCGTATTGCGCCACGGCATGCCCATACCCAACGTCGTAGACCTTATAAGCAAACTTACCTTCGACAAACAAAGCATCACCACATGGTCGAACGGTGTGGCACGAGCCTTGAAACGCTATATAAAAGACGGCACCGAGACATCAGAAGTTTGCCCCGACTGCGGCGCCAAACTGGTCTACAACAGCGGTTGCAAATCCTGCCCCAACTGCGGTTGGTCGAAATGCAGTTAAGCAATACATTCTTGTTCTATAACATATATTTTTCCAAGAGCCTGATAAAATATTTATTAGGCTCTTCTTTTATCATTATTATTAATAAATCACAAAAAAGTAAACAAAATACGAAAGACATAATATATCTCATAGAACAAAAAAAAACAGCAACATAACATAATATTAATATTAACAAAAGCACCAACAACTATGTGGACATTAGAACCTTATCAAACCGACAGACTGCCGATGCGCATCTGTCGCAAAATAGGAGAGGTAAAGATATCGTACTCCCTTCGTATGAAATGTGATACAGCATACCCGTACACTCTTGAATACTACTATCAAGACCCCACAACCGACGAAGAAGAAATCCCCTTTCAATCCTTCGGCAGCACCGAATACGAAGCCATAGACAAAATGGTAGAAAATCTTAAAAAAGTTGGAATTTGCAAATAATGAAAAAAGCAGACATATATTTATAACAGACACTATTATATATACATAACTCATCAGCTCATATAATATCCAAAAAAAAGTGTATATTTGCAATGCGGAGGGAGGTGCCACTAACGTGGAACCTCCCGTCCTTTATTATCAACCAATCTTATACAATAAGACATAATCATTAACACTATACAAAACAAATTTGCTAAGACACATTTCAAATACATTTTTGAAAAAAAAGATGCTTCAAAATTTATATATATGCAGACGGCATTTCTAAATTGCATCTGTTCACATTTACAACCTGAAAAGATAGACCACAATATATGAGCTCATTGCTTTTCGTACACGGCTACGGAAGTTCGGGAAAATGCACCAAAGCAAGAAATCTACAAGAAATGTTCCCGGAATATACAGTAATATCGCCCAACATAGACTATAGTGCCACCAGTCCCGAAGAGATACAGAAAAAACTACAAGAAATAGTGCATGACAACAATGTAAAAATGATAGTGGGCAGCAGTTTCGGCGGCTACCATGCCTTATGCGCCATGCAATGGTATGACGGAATAGTGTGGTGTATCAATCCTGTCAGTCGTGTGCTGATGGACATTAAAATAATGCAAATAGGCATTGTATTTTCACGGTCAAAATACAGCAAAGAGCAACGCAAAGAGATACTTACCAATGCTAAAAGACTATATCAGCTATATAAAATTTTTGACAAAAAAATGTTTCAGCCTTTGAAACATAACTCCAAGATACACCCCAACTTTGCTTTAAGTACCGACGACCATTTGCTGCAATCGCGCATAATGATACCCAAAATGTTTCCCTATCACGGTGCAGTGATATGGAAAGACCACTGCGGACATCATTATAAACGTTTTATGGAGCTAAAAACAGAATTTGAAAAAACACTACAATGACAAATAACCAAGAAATAGGCAGGCAAGGCGAACAGCTGGCACGACAATATCTCTTAGACAACGATTACGCCATACTCGAGACAAACTGGAAAAAAGGGAAAAACGAAGTAGACATAATTGCCTATCGCGATGAAACCATAGTGTTTGTAGAGGTAAAGACACGTTCTGGTGAACAATACGGCACACCGGAAAGCGCCGTAGATGCGAAAAAACAGCGTACCTACATACGCATGGCAGACGCATACGTGGTGCAAAACAAACGAACCGAAGAGGTGCGATTTGACATCATCAGCATTGAAAGCACCAACGGAAAGACAGAAATAAAACACCTCGTCGACGCCTTTAATACAATCACCGCAGGCTGACAATCAAACATACAGCCAAACAAACTATGCCGTTACAAAAAAATCATGTATATTTGCAACGGCATTTGTTATATACGTTTTTCCCTACCCCAGCCTATGAAAAGCAAGACGTCGACCTACACTATACTTTCATCCCTGCTGATACTGCTATGCGTAGCATGCGGTGGCAACGAGGTGTACACCCCAAAACCAACAGCATACATGCGACTCACCTATCCTCCTCACTCATACCAAACCTTAGACACTGCAGCGCTCCCTTTTACCTTTGAATATGCCAACAGTGCAACAATCACATTTAAGAAAAACACAATATCCGACAAATGGATAGACCTCGAATATCCATACTACAACGGCATAGTGTTTCTAACCTACCATCGATTAGACTCGCATAAAGACCTTGTAGAGCATATCGACCACTCGTATGAGATGATCAAAACCCATTTTGGCATAGCCAACGGCATCGACGAACAACAATTTGTACGTCCCGAAGCACACGTCTACGCCACCACCACCCGCCTAAGCGGCAAAAACGTGGCTACGACCTACCAATTCTGGGCTACCGACAGTGTGCAACACTTTCTGCACGGTGTCTTCTACCTCAACCAGACACCCAACAACGACTCACTGCAACCACTTATCACCTATCTCCAAGACGACCTCGACCACCTGCTCGAGACACTACGCTGGAATAAAACAAATAAATAAAATATATAAAAAATGTCGAAAACACTCCTCCTCGGCGATGAAGCCATCGCACAAGCCTTTATTGATGCAGGCGGCAGTGCCATCAATAGCTATCCCGGCACACCATCAACACAGATTACCGAATACATAATGAAAAGCAAGGAAGCCAGCGAGAAAGGCATCCGCGCCAACTGGTGCGCTAACGAAAAGACCGCCCTTGAAGCATCCATAGGCGTGGCATACAGCGGCAGACGCGCCATGACATGTATGAAACATGTAGGCATGAACGTATGTGGCGACCCATTTATGAATTCCGCCATCATTGGAGTAAAAGGCGTTATCGTCGTTGTTGCTGACGACCCAAGCATGTACTCATCGCAAGACGAGCAAGACAGCCGTTTCTTTGGTCATTGGGCCATGATACCCATGCTTGAGCCAAGCAACCAACAGGAGGCTTACGACTTTGTGTTCTACGGCTACGAGCTATCGGAAAAACTCGGCACACCAATACTGATGCGCGTCCCGACACGCCTTGCCCATAGCCGCGCAGGCGTAGAACGCAAAAAATCCTTGCCTCAAAACGAGCTATCCTTCCCAGCAGACTCAAGAAGCTTTGTACTTCTGCCAGCCATAGCCAAACGTCAATACCGCAGCCTCATCGACAAGCAACCTGCCTTTGTACAGCACTCCGAAGAGAGTGGCAACAACATCTTCATTGACGGAGCAGACCACTCTAAAGGTATCGTTACCACAGGTATAGCATACAACTACCTGCTTGAAAACTTCGAAGACGGCAAGTGTCCATATCCAGTAGTAAAAGTTACTCAATATCCACTGCCCACCAAGATGTTAGGCAAGCTCTACGACGTTTGTGACGAACTGCTGATACTCGAAGACGGACAACCTTTTGTAGAAGAGCTTATAAAAGGAGCCCTCGACAAAGGCAAGACCGTACACGGCCGTCTTGACGAGACCATACAGCGCGACGGCGAGCTTAACGCCGAGAAAGTTGCCAAAGCATTGGGCATTGCCATCGGCAATGGACCTCAAGTACCAGAAGTGGTAACCAACCGTCCACCAGCATTATGCCAGGGCTGCCCTCACGGCGACAGCTACAAGGCGATAATAGAAGTGATGAAAGACCACCCACAAGGCAGAGTGTTCGGCGATATAGGATGCTACACATTAGGCTACAACATCGGCGCTATCAACACCACAGTATGTATGGGTGCCTCTATCACCATGGCAAAAGGAGCCTCTGAGAGCGGCATCTTCCCCGCCCTTGCTGTCATCGGCGACGGCACTTTCGGCCATAGCGGCATGACAGGCCTGCTCGACTGCGTAAACGAAAAAGCCAACGTAGTAATCGTAATCCTCGACAACAACATCACAGCCATGACAGGCGGACAGCACAGCAGCGCCAACCAGAAGATACGCAACATCTGCATAGGCTTGGGCGTAGAGCCAGAGCACATCCGCTCTATAGAGCCACTGCCAAAAAATCATGACGAATTTGTAAAAATACTTCAAGAGGAAATCAACTACAACGGCGTCAGCGTTGTCATACCACAACGTACATGCCTCGTGGAACTAAAAAAACACCTCAAAAAGTGACAATAAACAATCAGCATCAACTACAGCAGTTGGTGCTACAATGGGGATTCCTTCCATTCTTCCGCAACAGCATAGAGGGCTTCTCGGTTGAAGAACTGACACCAGAGACACTATGGTTCAACAAAGACGTCGACGGGCCATGGGAATGGAAGGGACCCATCATTGTAGACTGGCAATGCACCTATGGCAAATTCTTTGCCGGCAAAGCAGGCTTTATCAGCATGCAATGGCTACCAAAATTCCTTCTATGGCGGCGCTCGCAACACCCGTTGTCTACAATAGACAACGACGCACGGCACATACTGCAAGTGCTACGAGACAACGAGTCGCTGCTGTCGCAAGAGCTTAAAAAGCAAAGCGGCTACTCATTGGCGCGACGCAGCACACAGCATACGCCTTTTGGCGACAAAAAATTAGTCAAAACAGGCGCCGAATGCGACAAACACATTGTAACTCTTCAAATGGCCACATACGTCTGTATAGCCAACTTTGAATACAAATACGATCGCAAAGGACAGCCCTACGGCTGGGGAGTGGCACGCTACTGCACGCCAGAAGCCATGTACCCCGACTTGATAAACTACGATGCCATAGACAATGCCGAAGGAATGAAGGCGAGACAAAAAATCATAGAACATATAGCCGCCCTATTCCCAAACGCCACAACACAACAAATCGAAAAACTCATCTAAACCATCTACCTATGCTTGTCAAAACATACGGCAGCGCCATCTTTGGCGTCAATGCAATGACCATCACCGTAGAGGTTAGCGTCGACGTCGGCGTCAACTTCACAATGGTAGGACTACCCGACAGCGCCGTCAAAGAAAGCCAACAACGCATAGCCACAGCTATAGCACAATACGGCTACCACATACCCGGCAAACGCATTGTGGTAAACCTTGCACCAGCCGACGTGCGCAAAGAAGGCGCCGCCTACGACCTCACCATAGCCATAGGCTTGCTTGGAGCATCGGGGCAGATGCGTGCCGACGACCTTGAAAACTACGTCATCATGGGCGAATTGTCGCTCGACGGCAGCCTCAGACCTATCAAAGGAGCATTGCCTATCGCCATCGAAGCACGACGCAAAAAATACAAAGGCATCATAGTGCCACAACAAAATGCACGCGAAGCGGCTATTGTCAACAACCTCGAAGTATATGGCGCCGACAACCTTGGACAAGTGGTGCAATTTCTCAACGGAGAGCCAGCACTACAGCAAACCATCGTAGACACTCGCGCCGAATTTGCCAACCACCTCAACAAATATGAATTTGACTTTGCCGATGTCAAAGGACAGCAAGATGTAAAACGAGCCCTTGAGATAGCCGCCGCAGGCGGACACAACGTCATCCTAATAGGTCCTCCCGGCGCCGGCAAGAGCATGCTCGCCAAACGTCTGCCCTCTATCCTACCACCGCTCAGCCTTGAAGAGTCGTTAGAGACCACACAGATACACAGCGTGGCAGGCAAATTGCGCAAAGAAGATTCGCTCATCGCCATACGTCCTTTTCGTGCGCCACATCACACAGTGTCTGACGTAGCACTTGTAGGCGGTGGCTCCAACCCGCAGCCTGGCGAAATATCCTTAGCACACAACGGAGTGCTGTTTCTCGACGAGCTACCTGAATTCAAACGCCAAGTACTCGAAGTGTTGCGCCAACCTATGGAAGAACGCTGCGTAACCATATCACGCTCAAAACTCAGCGTCGACTATCCGGCAGCCTTTATGCTTGTAGCCGCCATGAATCCCTGTCCTTGCGGCTACTACAACCACCCCACAGTGGAATGTACATGCGCCCCCGGAGTGGTGAGGAAATACATGAACAAAGTCTCCGGTCCACTAATGGATCGTATAGACCTACACATAGAAGTAACGCCAGTACCATTCAAACAACTCAGCGAGATGCAACCCGGCGAACCCAGTGAGGTGATACGGCAGCGCGTGATAGCGGCACGGAAGATACAGGAAGAGCGTTTTCGCAACCACCCCGGCATACACTGCAACGCACAGATGAACAGCAAGCTCTTCCGCCAATACTGTGTCCTTGACAACGAATGTCAGGAGCGAATGAAACAAGTAATGGAAAAGCTCGGCCTCTCAGCACGCGCCTACGACCGCATACTAAAAGTTGCTCGCACCATAGCAGACCTCGACGGAGCACCCAACATAACAGTAGAATACCTCTCCGAAGCCATCACCTACCGCAGCCTTGACAGAGACAACTGGGGAAAATAAAAATAGTAAACAACAATGGACGTAGCTTTCTTACTAAACAAATACTTTCCCACCAAAGAGAATGTTACAATAGATGTGTTTGATTCACATACAATCAACGATGTCTACCAACAAGTATTGAAAGCCCTTACAGCCCATTTTGAGATTGAGATCAGTGTATTGCAATCCCTCAGCTATTGTTTCTACGAAATTCTCGACAACGTGCATATCCACTCCGGTCGTCCTCTTGGAACATCTATCACACATTTTGACGCCACCAATAATATACTACGTCTCCTTGTGGCTGATGATGGAATGGGCATACAGAAGTCGTTAACAGAAAATGAAAAATACAAAAACATTTCAGAAGCCGACGCCATTAGAGTATGTATCGAAGATGCCGTTACCGACGGCAAAGGCATGGGGTTTGGCCTTTATGCTACATCACGACTCATGCGCAACATAGGGCTTCGTTTCATCATTCATTCAGGAAAACACAAGCTAATCTATCAAGATGGTAAGACAGAAGTAATAGAAAACGGATATTGGCAAGGTGCCATCGTCTATATGGAGATTACAACTTCACGAGAGATTGATGCCAACGAAGTAGTAGACCATCGCACCGATGCTGCAGACCAATACAATGAATCATTTGTTGAGTCCGACGGGCTGGAAAGACTGTGGAAAGACCAACTATACGATGAAACATTCGACTTTTCGCAATTCGGCACTGATTTTGGCACTCGTGAGATGGGACTGCGTATTAGACAGCAACTTCGCTCCCACTTGAATGAAGGCAAGCGCGTAAAGCTCGACTTTACTGGCGTAAATGTTGTATCAAACTCTTTTGCTGATGAATGTATAGCAAAACTACTTATGGAAATGCCACTCGAACAGCTGAAACGCTGTACCACATTCTGCTCACTCACCCCAATGGCAGAACGCAGCATCCTGGTAGCGTTGCAAAGAAGGTATAAGGTTCTCCAGCAAGAAAGACAAACACGAATACCATTAAAATAATACGCATAACAAAAAAATAGAGCACCCAACATAACAGTAGAATACCTCTCCGAAGCCATCACCTACCGCAGCCTTGACAGAGACAACTGAGGAAATAAAAATAATATACATGAAAAACGCCTTCAAAAAAATCATCAACCGTATAAATGCGAAATATTGGTCCATAGGGTTTATTATGGAAGGAAGGAAGGAAGGAAGGAAGGAAGGAAGGAAGGAAGGAAGACGAAAACGCCTGGGACAATATTGTAAACAAAGATACGCTCGATGTGAAATGGTTGAAGATGCCTAAAGACGGATGGTTTGCAGATCCATTTATATTAGACGTCGACGACAAAGAAATACAGATATTGGTAGAAGAGATGCATCCGCATAAAAGCAAAGGTGTAATATCATTACTTAAAATCGACACTACGACCATGGAGCTGACATCAAAGAAGACAATCATAGAGACAGCCACCCACCTTAGCTTCCCATGTATATTGCGAGAAAACGGACGCATATTCATATATCCCGAAAGTGCGTACAGCAAAAAATTAGACATGTATGAATACCACCCCGACACAGAGTCAGCAACCTATCACCAAACACTATACGACGGCATAATATGGGACTCATGTATAACCGACTATTTTGGAGAAAGAATGCTCTTTACGGCAGAACATGACGATTATATATTAGATATATTCAAATGGGATACCACAACCAAGCGTTTTCAACCATGGCAACAAGTAGTATCTGACAACAAGAACTCCCGCATGGGTGGACAGATATTCACATACCAAGGCAAATACTACTACCCTGCACAAGACTGCAACCAAGGCTACGGCTCAGCCATACAAATCAAAGAGATAAAATACAGCAACAATAAATTTTCCGTAGAGACAATAAAACGCATCACATCTCCACACCCAAAACATACATTAGCATTCCATACACTAAACGAATACGCAGGCATCATAGTATTTGATGTATACGGCTACCGCCACCCAATATGCGGAAAGATAATAGATAAAATAGTCTCCATTAAAAAAAAGTTTCAAAAATAATTAAATAAAAGGATGGAAGAAATAAAAAAACACAAATTTATTATTATCGGCGGAGATGGAGTAAATGCTTTAGGCATTATTCGCAGTTTAGGTGAAATGGGCATACATTCTATAATATTAGGTGAATGGGATACAAAACATCATGCATCATTAAGCAGAAGTAGATATATTGATTCTGTAACCGTTGTAAAAAACAATGATGAAATTTTACATGTCCTTCTTGAAAAATATGGTAACGAAACATACAAACCATTTGTATTTTTCACATGGGAAGGACACGAATCATTTTGCGATTTACACTACAATGAATTAAACGAAAAATTTTACATATACAATGCAGGATCTCAAGGTGCATTAAATCATCTCTTAGACAAATCATATCAATGTGAACTTGCCAAAGAATGTAATATATGCGTACCGAAATATAAAATAGTTCCAAACGGAGAAATAAACCATGGAATACCTTATCCTATTATTACCAAAACCATTAATTCGTATATTCCAAGTTGGAAGAACGATATGATAATCTGTTATAACGAACAAGAGTTACTAAAAGCATATAAAAAAATTGAATCGAAAACAGTTATTATAGCTGAATACATCAATGGAATATGTGAAATTGATTTAAAAGGTTTCTCTGTAAATGATGGACAAGAAGTTTTTTTCACACATTGGAAAATATGGAAAAAGAAAACTGACACAATACGTCACGTTATGTACTTTGACCCTAATGGCGATGAAGATCTTAAAGGCAAATTATCACAACTAATTCAAAAAGCCAAATATAACGGAATATTTGATGCCGAATTTATCCAAGATAAATATAGAAATACATATTTTTTAGAGGTGAATTGGAGAACAGGAATGTATAACTATAATCATTTATATGAAGGCATAAATCTGCCATATTTATGGGCAAAATCCACTCTTGAAGGACATATATGTACAGATTCAATACATGTCAAACCAATTGAATATATTACCTTTGACGAAATTAGTGCATTCAACGAATGTATTCATAATCTGAAATTACTGCCAGAATGGTGGCATCAATTTAAGACTGCCGATGTACTATATTTTCACAACAAATTAGACCCAAAACCTGCTCGTATCACCTGGATTAATTTGATAAAACGTAAATTGCGTAAATTACTAAAATAAATTATCACTTCTTTAACAACATATACATTAAGTTCTCTTACTTTTATATACAAGCAAAAACGCACTAAAAAATATATTTTGAAAATATATGTAAACTAAACAAAGTTTACACTTGCCACATTATTTCTTCATCATACAATAATTATTCATCATGACCGAAAATGTAGTAAGAAAACGTCCAACCCGTAAAAAAAAGCGATGCGCCAATTTATTTGTAAACATCAAGGCAGCCATAGCCCTTGTATACGGGATAATTCTTTTCATACTTATCTGGGGCATAATTCCCATAGTGGCTATCGTCAGCACCATTATCTTCCCATTCTGCAAAGGGGGAAAATACTCCTCATTCGTTAATAAAAACATCTCGCAGGTCTTCGATTTCTTGAAAACTCCTGCAGATATACTATTAGACACCAACGACAACATGCTTAGAAAGCTTGAGAAAGAGGGAAAAATAGAAAAAAGCTATGAAAAACCTGAAAAAGAATCTATAAAAAAAGAAACCATAGAAAAGGACTCTATCTATCCATACAATATTGAAAAATACAACAAGGGGAAGAAATATCCTGTCTATGTAACATGTCTTCGCAAAGATCTAACCTGCACACCAGACCCAGACCAAGTCATCCTACTCGAC
The DNA here is from genome assembly GCA_045598945.1 of Bacteroidales bacterium. Classification (GTDB taxonomy): domain Bacteria; phylum Bacteroidota; class Bacteroidia; order Bacteroidales; family P3; genus Colimorpha. Next base: position 13,276 of record JAZRVD010000242.1, read on the forward strand.
AACGGCGATGAAAAAATAATACAGCTGATTACAGAAAATAAAGAAAAGATAGACAAAACCCTATCAATTAGAAAAGCAACACTTGTATTTTCACACCTCAATGATACCAAATCTCAAATAAAAGAAATTCTCAGCTACAACCAGCCCCAGCTCACTGCAGAGGAGATAGAACAACTTGCAAACAAGCCAATACCAAACATTTCAGACCAACTAAAAGCCAATATACTTCCAAAGCTACCTGACGTTCCACTGTTTATACGATACAATCCCGAAATAACTACATCCCTCGACAGTATCAATAGACATAAAGGCGAGGACGACCCAGAATATCGCTATTATTTTTCTATATTCACATTAGAATATCATGACGACAGCACACTTATAAGCAGTGTATTAGACTATGCAGGCAAGATAAAAGGATCTAATATACTTTATCATATTGAGGGCAGGCCTGATACCGCTTATTCCGATGTCGATGACGAATTCGAGTATCAGACAATAGCACAAGAGATATTAGATAGAATACAAAAACTAAGGATGATGGGCGTCAACGAAATGTTGATACGCAATCTTATCGACACCCCCGCACCCATAAGCCACTTAAACATTACAGAAGACTTCAAAATCATACTCAGCGACTATAACAACAAAGAGATAAAACTAACCCCTATAGCCAAAGCACTCTTTTTCCTTTTCATCCGTCACCCCGAAGGCATTATGCTCAAAGAACTGTCCGACTATAAAGAAGAGTTGAAGGGCATCTACCACCTTATCTCTAAAAGAGAGAATCCAGAGAAAATGGAAACAACTATCAACGACATCACAAACCCTTTCAACAACTCCATCAACGAGAAATGCAGCCGCATTAAAGAGGCTTTTCTAAAGGAGATTTCCGACAATCTGGCATCGCACTACTATATAACAGGCAAAGCACAGACGCCCAAGGTCATCACCCTCGACCGCAGCCTTATCATTGACAACTCGCACGTCATCATCAAACAATAAAAGACAAGGAGCCTCGCAAAAAAATGCGAGGCTCCTTGCCTATAGTCTGCATCGCAGCATCTCGCCAGCCGCCGCCTCGCGGTACTGCTGCAACGAGACAGCCTTTTTCACTTTCTTATATGCCTTGTGAAATATATCGTCGTGCATCTCGGAACTATAATACCAAAAGTCTCGCATACGGCTCAGTATCTGATGGTCGCCACACAGATGACGGCAAGCATACTGAAAGACCTCGTCATGCAACAACCGTTCCGCCTCCCTGCGACACTCTATATCTGCATGCATCAACATAGTAGGATTGGCAAGCAAAGCACGACCTAACATAACTCCATACAACTGAGGAAAACGATTTTGCAACAATGCTATATCTTCGCTACATGTAATATCGCCATTATACACCATACGATGCTTTGAACGCTGCATGCACCGTTCAAAAGCATCAGCATCTACACTGCCTTTATAATGCTGCATACCCAGACGTGCATGCAAGGCAATATACAGCAAAGGCACATCGTTGAGCATATCAATCACCTTCAGACCTTGTTCCACATTATCGTAGCCTAATCGCATCTTGACAGAGAACTGCACATCACTGCGACAGGACATCTCTCTGCATATAGACTCTACCTCACTAAGATGCAAAAATAATCCCGATCCTCTACCTGCATTAGCCTGCATAGGAAACGGACAGCCCATATTGACATCTATCCTTCGCCAGCCCATGCCGCATAACTCGTCGCATAGATACGCCAGCTCATCGCGACTGCCAGCAATAACTTGCGGAATAGTAGGCACACCTTCGCATGCTTCTGGCATAACATCTCTACAGTCTTTTCGCCTCATTGCACCATGCTCCATACGCACGAAAGGGGTATAATAGCCATCAACACCACCTATATGCCGCCAATGAGCCCTGCGATACACAGCATCGGTATAGCCTTGCAGCGGAGCAAAAAAAATCCGTAGCACAGCTATTTCAACAACTTGTCCATTATACCGCACAGACGAACATTAGTGTCGGTAATGCCACCGCTGCCATCGATACTTATCAGCAAGCCAGAGCCTTTGTAGTACTCCAACACTGGTCGTGTCTTTTCGTCGTACTCATCGAGACGGTGGCGTATAGTCTCTTCGTTGTCGTCGCTGCGGTTGGAGATGGCTGCGCGCTCATGAATACGGCGTATCAGCTCATCACGGTCTACCTCGATAGAGATGACACTATGCAGACGTGTGCCACGACGAAGACACACAAACTCAAGCATCTGAGCCTGCACCACAGTGCGAGGAAAACCATCAAAGATAACAGAAGGCACCTGACGTTGAGGTATTTCAATGCCAGCCGCTTTTGCCTTGTCTATACGCTCCTGGTCCCATTCGTCGAGAGGCTCGCCTTGCTCATTAGCAGTAAGCGCCTTGTCTATCAAACTCATCACAATATCATCACTCACAAGGTCGCCACGGTCCATTATGGCACTTACACGTTTGCCTATAGCCGTACCTTGCGCCACCTCCTGTCGAAGCATCTCACCAGTAGAAAGATGAACCAAGTTGTACTTTTCCGTTAGCAGAGAGGCTTGCGTGCCCTTGCCCACGCCTGGAGCACCAAAGAGAACAATGTTTTTCATAAAGATATTGTTTTTATTCCGACTGCGAAGATACAAAAAAATATATTCATCTTTCTCATTATTTGCACAAAATTATAGTTTTATCCTTCACAAATAAATCCTGACCACTTTATTGTTCTTATACTATATGCACTTTTATCACACCTACTTCACTGATATACAATTATTACCGGCACATCAACCACAGACACCTGCGTCATAATTGTATACTACAAAAAAAACAGCCACTTTTGAAGTGGCTGTGTACCTCGACCGGGAATCGAACCCGGATCTACTCTTTAGGAGAGAGGTATTCTATCCATTGAACTATCAAGGCAGATGCTTAATCAAGCATGATTATTTTCTATAAAAGAATTAAAGTTTGCGTTTTATCTCTATTACCTCGTATGCTTCAACAATATCACCCACTTTGATGTCGTTAAAGTTCTCGATATTCAAGCCGCAATCTTGACCGGAAAGGACTTCCTTGACATCGTCTTTGAAACGCTTGAGCGAAGCAAGCTTGCCAGTGAATACCACGATACCGTCACGAATAATGCGTATGCTATGCGAACGGGTAATCTTGCCATCGAGGCACATACAACCTGCAATAGTGCCGACTTTGCTGATTTTAAACGTCTCACGAATCTCAAGATTAGCGACAATCTTTTCTTGCGTCTCTGGAGCAAGCATACCCTCAATAGCGTCTTTAAGCTCGTTGATAGCATCGTAGATGATGCTATAGAGGCGAATGTCGATTTGCTGAGTCTCCGCCATCTTGCGAGCGCCTACGGAAGGACGCACCTGGAAACCAATGATGATAGCATCCGACGATTCTGCCAACAAGACATCGCTTTCGGTAATCTGACCTACAGCCTTGTGTATGACATTGACCTGCACCTCCTCGGTGCTAAGCTTGAGCAACGAACCGGATAGTGCCTCGACAGAACCGTCGACATCGCCCTTGACAATAATATTGAGTTCTTTAAAGTTGCCGAGAGCAATACGACGACCAATCTCGTCGAGCGTAACGTGAGTCTGAGTACGCAGACCTTGCTCGCGAGCCAGCTGTGTACGCTTGGCGGCGAAGTCTTTAGCCTCTTTCTCGCTTTCCATAACGTTAAAGGTGTCGCCTGCCTGACATGCGCCATTAAGACCTAACAGCAGCACAGGTTGCGAAGGACCAGCGACAAGCACTTCTTGATTGCGCTCATTATACATGGTACGCACACGACCACTGATGGCACCTGCCAGAATAGGGTCGCCTTTGCGGATAGAGCCATCGGCGACAAGTATTTTAGCCACATAGCCACGTCCTTTGTCGAGCGAACTTTCCAGCACAGTACCCTTGGCACGCTTGTTAGGGTTACCCTTGAGCTCCATAATATCGGCTTGAAGAAGCACTTTCTCTAAAAGTTCTTCAACATTGAGACCCTTCTTTGCAGAGATATCTTGACTTTGGTATTTACCACCCCATTCCTCAACAAGAAGATTCATATTGGCAAGCTCAGTCTTTATACGGTCGGGGTCGGCGCCCGGCTTGTCGATTTTGTTGATAGCAAAGACTATAGGCACGCCAGCAGCCTGTGCATGGTTGATAGCCTCAACAGTCTGGGGCATTATCTTGTCGTCGGCAGAGATAACGATAATAGCGATATCGGTAACCTGTGCACCACGGGCACGCATAGCAGTGAATGCCTCATGGCCTGGTGTATCGAGGAAAGTTATCTTGCGGCCATCCGACATCGTAACCTCGTATGCGCCGATATGCTGTGTGATACCGCCAGCCTCACCTGCAATAACGTTGGTTTTGCGAATATAGTCAAGCAGCGAAGTCTTGCCATGGTCGACATGACCCATAACCGTGATGATAGGGCTACGAGGCACGAGGTCTTCGGGCTTGTCTGGCTCCTCTGCATTGTTGATGGTATCGAGAATATCGGCAGATGCAAATACCACACTGAAATTGAACTCGTCGGCAATAAATTTAATAGTTTCAGCATCGAGACGCTGGTTGATACTGACAAAGATACCGACAGACATACAAGTAGAGATAACCTGCGTAACCGGGATATTCATCATTGTAGCCAGCTCGTTGGCGGTAACAAATTCAGTAACACGCAGCGTCTTCTGTTCTTCGAGCATATTGAGCTGCTCCTCTTCGATACGCATGTGTACCTTTTGACGTTTCTCGCGGTTATGCTTGGATGTCTTTGACTTGCCAATAGTGCCAAGACGCGCCAAAGTGTCGCGGATCTGCTTCTCTACCTCGGCGTCGGCAATCTCTGGTTTTTTAGGAGCCGCCTTGCTCTTGTTCTTTTTGCCACCGTTGTTTTTCTGGCTGCCGTTGGCATTGCCACCTTTGGCGTTGGTGCCATGCGACGACTCGTCGACCTTGATGACCTCTTTCTTTATATGTTTGCGTTTTTTCTTTTCGCCTTCAACGGGCTTTGGCTTGTCGAACTGCGAAAGGTCGACCTTGCCAACAGTCTTTGGACCTTCAAGCTTGGTATACTCTGTAGGGATAAACTCAACAACTTTATCCTTCTCTTTATCTTTTTCTTTATCCTTTTTCGGAAGGGCCGGCGTCTCTACAGGTGTAGATACTGGCTGGCGATGTTCCTGATTGCGCTGATTGTTGCCACCATTGCCGTTGCGACGTCCGTGGTCTTTGTCCTTACTACGGGGCAAACGGTCAGGGCGAGTCTTGGTGTTGATACCATTGAGGTCTATCTTGCCAATAACGTTGAGTGAGAGGTTGCCACCTTGAGTGTCAACATTGACAGGCTCGATAACTGGGCCTTCATTTGATATTACGGCAGGCTCTGTAACGTTATCAATAGGCTCATCCACAACATCAGACGCTTGATTTTCAGCACTCTCCAGATGAGTTGAAGCAGGCTCAGAGAGAGAGTCCTTTTCTACAGGAGCCTCCTTGTCGGAAGTAGTACGAGCTTTATCGAAAGAGGTATTGACAAACACATTTTTGATAATCACCTCGTTATCCGACACCTCATCTTCATCTATGTTAATCTTCTTGTTGGCCGAAATGACAACATTGTCGTTGCTTGACGCTATCTCGACCCTATCTGCTTGTTTTTTCACCTCGCGTTCACCCTTAAACTCTTCTGCCAGCAAGGTATATTGCTCAGCAGTAAGACGCGTGTTAGGGTTGGCATCGATTTGAAAACCTTTTCGTGTCAAAAAATCAACGAGATTCTGCAGACCCACATTAAACTCTCTCATTGCTTTGTTTAGTCGTATACTTTTATTCTCTTCGGCCATTCTTATTTATTTGAAATATTGATACTTAACAACAAATATAAAAGCATTGCCAAACAAATGGCAAGAGGCTTGGAAAAAGAAGTGTATCGTTACTGCTCGTCGGGCTGTGTCTCAAACTCCGCTTTAAGAATACGGATAACCTCATCGACAGTCTCTTCTTCAAGGTCAGCACGATCCATAATTTGCTCTTTTGACAGTGCCAGAACGTTGCGAGCGGTATCACAGCCAATAGCAATAAGCTGATCGATAACCCAATTCTCTATCTCATCGTTGAACTCACGCAAATCGACATCATCCTCATCATCGCCAGAACGATATACATTGATATTATACCCTACCAGCTTGCTGGCAAGCTTGATATTGGAACCGTTGGCGCCAATAGCTTTTGAAACCTGATCTTGATCCATATAGACCTCAGCATTCTTTGTCTCTTCGTTGATATGCACTGAAGAGATTTTGGCTGGACTAAGAGCGCGCTGAATAAGCAGATCGACACGAGGAGTATAGTGTATAACATCGATATTCTCTTCACGCAACTCAGTTGCTATACCACGTATACGGCTGCCTTTCTGACCTACGCACGAACCCACCGGGTCGATACGGTCGTCGTAAGACTCGACAGCAACCTTGGCACGGTCGCCAGGCTCACGAACAATCTTCTTGATGGAGATGACACCATCGTATATCTCCGGTATCTCGTTCATAAGCAGACGCTCGAGGAAGATAGGCGAGGTGCGCGAAAGGATGATAACGGGATTATTGTTGCGCATCTCAACCTTTAAGACCACAGCGCGCAGCGTATCGCCCTTGCGATAGTGGTCGCCCTTGTTCTTGCCCTTAGCTGATATCTGCTCCGACTTGGGGAGAATAAGCTCTATATTGTCCTCATCGCGAGCGATGACCTCTTTGTTCCACGACTGGTAGACCTCACAGGTGATGATCTCACTCACCTTTTCTTTGTATTTTTGGATGATAAGCGACTTCTCATAGTCCTGCACCTTGCCAGCAAGATTTTGACGTATGCTGAGAATCTCGCGGCGGCCAAAGTCGCTCATCGGTATAGGCTCTGACAACTCCTCGCCAACCTCGAAATCAGCCTCAATCTTTATAGCATCGCTATAGGCTATCTCGTGTTGAGGATCCTTGACGGCGCCATCTTCAACAATAATACGATTGCGGAAAATTTCAAGATCGCCTTTATCAATATTAACGATAATGTCAAAATTATTCTCTGTACCATAACGTTTGACAAGAGAAGTGCGAAACACATCCTCAAGAATATTCATCATTGTCTCGCGGTCAATGTTTTTTCCTTCTTTAAACTCGGAAAAGGAGTTGATAAGGTCGGACGTTTTCATTGTTCAAAAAAAGTTTTTTATAAAATACCACTAATAGGTTATCACAAATTTTCAATATAGAAACATCAAAATTTGATGACCACGCAAGCCTTTACGATGTCGGAATAAGCCACCGTAATGGTTTCAGGAGCCACCTTCTTGGTGCCTTTGGTACGGAATGTGGCTTGAGTATCATCGGCATCGGTTAACACACCCTCAAAAGTGCGACCGTCGTTCAACACCACCGACAAAGTGCGACCAACATGGCGGCGATACTGACGCGGAAGGCGAAGAGGGCTGTCGGCGCCTGCCGAGCTGACGTTAAGTTCAAAATCCTCCTCGTCGCGATTTAGCTTGGACTCTATCAAACGGCTAATCTCTATACAGTCGTCGATATTTATACCATCATCACCGTCGATATCTACAAAAATACGATTGTCAACAGAGATTTTCAAGTTGACAAGGAACTTGGAAGAGCCCATAAGAGCATCCTGCACTATCTCGTGAACATAAAGTTTATCTATCATCAAATATATGATTTTCAATCATTGACACTTACTCTCAAAGTGTCTGTAGCCACTCTTCGAGTAATAAAGAAGGGGACATTTGTCCCCTCTCAAATTCGATGCAAAGTTACAAAGTTTTTTTTAGGTAACAAAATATTTTTCAAATTTTTGCACATAACATACTATCCGACAGTAAAAAGATGCAATCCAAACACTAAGTAACCACATTTTTACACAACAAACAATATTTAACAACATTTTGTGTTTTTATTAAATAAGAAATAAAAAATATACCTATGCAACAGTATCTGGACCTTTTGCGCCATGTGTTGGAACACGGCATAGAACGCGACGACCGTACAGGCACAGGCACAATAGGCGTATTCGGCCATCAGATGCGCTTTGACCTTAGCAAAGGCTTTCCACTACTGACAACAAAGAAACTGCACCTGCGCTCGATAATATACGAGCTGCTATGGTTTCTGCGCGGCGACACCAATATAGGCTATCTGCACGACCACAAGGTAAGTATATGGGACGAGTGGGCTGACGCAAATGGCGACCTGGGGCCTATCTACGGCAAGCAGTGGCGCAGCTGGGGATGCGCCGACGGCAGCCATATAGACCAAATCAGCCATCTCATAGAGCAGATAAAGAGCAACCCCAACTCGCGCCGACTGTTAGTGTCGGCATGGAACGTTGGCGAAGTGCCACAGATGGCATTGCCACCTTGCCACATCCTCTTCCAATTCTATGTCGCCAACGGCAAGCTGAGCTGCCAGCTGTATCAGCGTTCGGCAGACATTTTCTTAGGCGTACCTTTCAACATAGCCTCTTACGCCCTCTTCACCATGATGATAGCCCAGAGCTGCAGGTTAGGCTACGGCGAGTTCATCCACACCCTCGGCGATGCGCATATATACAAAAATCACATAGAGCAATGCCGTCTACAGCTACAGCGCGACCCTCGCCCACTACCCACCATGACTATCAACCCAGAGAAGAACGACATCTTCCAGTTCGACTACGACGACTTCACCCTAACAGGCTACGACCCACACCCTCATATCAAAGGAGAGGTTAGCGTATAACGCCAGCCCCACCCTATCGCAAAAAACACTCCTATACCAAATTAGGACAAAACACATACAACCTTGATCAACAACGACATCTATTGCATTATAATGGCTGGCGGAAGCGGCAGCCGTTTCTGGCCACTGAGCAAGAGCGACTTTCCCAAACAGTTTATCGACATCATGGGCTGCGGAGAGACGATGATACAAAGCACCTTTAGGCGCTGCGAGCAGCTATGCCCTCGCCAAAACATCATCATAGTAACCTCCGAAAGCTCGGCACTGCATGTACGCCAGCAGATACCCGACCTGCTCGACTATCAAGTGCTTTGCGAACCCATGCGTCGCAACACAGCGCCTTGCATAGCCTATGCCGCCGCCGTCATCTGCCAACACAACCCCAACGCTACCGTATTGGTAACACCATCCGACCACGCCGTCTTTGGTCAAGACAAGTACATCGCCGACATGCGCAGCGCCATAGAGATAGCCACACAGCACGACTGGATAGTAACTATCGGCGCACAGCCCACCTCGCCCAATGCCAAGTACGGATACATACAGTTCAGCGAAGATGCTTCGTTGGACGACAACAGCCAGCTGCGCAAGGTGATAACATTCACCGAGAAACCTCCTATCGAAGTGGCACGCCAGTTTATCGCCTCTGGTGAGTTCTACTGGAACGTGGGCATCTTTGTTTGGAAGATGTCGATACTGAAACAAGTCTATGCCAAATACCTGCCAGGCATCGCCGAAACATTCTTCACACTAAGCTCCGGGACATCACCCGAAGAACTTGAAAGCATCTATGCCGTATGCGATAGCATATCGGTAGACCGCGGCATCATGGAACGCGCCGACAACGTACATGTCCTTGGCGCCTCGTTTGGATGGAGCGACGTGGAGTCGTGGGCCGCCCTCTATCACACCTGCGAAAGAGACAACAACAACAACGTTATCACCTCTGGCAACGTGTTCACCTACGACGTTTACAACAGCGTGATACACATACCGCAAGACAAGACCATAGTGCTACAAGGCCTCGACGGGTATATCGTTACAGGGTCTGACGACACCATAATGGTATGCCGTCGCGACCAAGAAAACAGATTAGTAAAATTCTCGTCAGACGTAGAGATACAGAAAAAGGCTAACAAAAAAAACACGTCAAACCCACGCAACCAATAACGAATTGCCAAACCACTACATCGACGAATAAACACCATTCTATCAAAGAATAATAAACAAATACAAATATATGAAACGCATTGAGATAAAACACCTGCTAAAGGACAATGTAGAGCAGCTTATCGACACCACCATCAACATAAAAGGATGGGTGCGCACCAAACGCGGCAACAAAAACGTTGCCTTCCTTGCCATCAACGACGGCAGCATCATTCACAACCTACAAGTAGTAGTAGACCTGCCCAAGTTTGACGAAGCACTGCTGAAACGCATCACCACAGGAGCCTGCGTCAGCGTCGACGGCAAGCTGGTAAAATCGCAAGGCAGCGGTCAAGCCGTAGAGATACAGGCAGAAAAGATAGAGCTGTACGGTGAAGCCGACCCAGAGACTTATCCATTGCAGAAAAAAGGGCACTCCATGGAGTTTCTACGCGAAATAGGCCATCTACGTCCACGCACCAACACCTTCGGCGCCGTATGCCGCCTGCGCCACGAGATGGCGTATGCCATACACACTTTCTTCCACGAACGCGGATTTTTCTATTTCCACACACCCCTTATCACAGCCTCCGACTGCGAAGGCGCCGGCGAAATGTTCCAGGTAACCACCCTCGACCTCAACAACCTGCCACGCACCAAAGAGGGCGCCATCGACTACGAGCAAGATTTCTTTGGTAAACAAACCTCGCTGACAGTTAGCGGACAGTTAGAAGGCGAACTTGGCGCCACCGCCTTAGGCAAGATATACACCTTCGGACCTACCTTCCGCGCCGAAAACAGCAACACGCCGCGCCACCTTGCCGAGTTCTGGATGGTAGAGCCTGAGATGGCTTTCTACGACATCGACGACCTCACTGCTCTCGAAGAGGAATTCATCAAACACTGCATACGCTGGGCTTTAGACCACTGCATCGACGACCTCGAATTTCTCAACAAAATGGTCGACAACGGCTTGATAGAGCGCCTGCGCGGCGTTATCGACACCGACTTTGTACGCCTGCCTTACACAGAGGGCGTGCGCATATTGGAAGAGGCTGTAAAGAACGGCCATAAGTTCGAGTTCCCTGTATTCTGGGGCGCCGACCTGGCATCAGAGCACGAACGCTATCTTGTAGAAGAGCATTTCAAAAAACCTGTCATCATGACAGACTATCCTAAAGAAATCAAAGCCTTCTACATGAAACAAAACGCCGACGGCAAGACAGTGCAAGGCACCGATGTGCTGTTTCCACAAATCGGCGAGATTATCGGTGGCTCGGTACGCGAAGAAAGCTACGAAAAACTACAGAGCCGTATCGACGAGCTGCACATCCCCGACAAAGACATGTGGTGGTACAAGGACACACGCCGCTACGGCACATGCCCTCACGCAGGCTTCGGCTTAGGCTTCGAACGTCTGATGCTCTTCGTTACCGGCATGGCCAACATCCGCGACGTCATCCCATTCCCTCGCACCCCAAAGACAGCAGAGTTCTAACATTGCCATTATAAGCACTTTATCACAACGCCATACTCTCTTTCCGCAACATACGGGAAGAGAGTATGTTTGAAAATATAAGGAGCATCCTATGCCAACAGAAAACCACGAGCTATATATTCATCGCTGCCTACAGTTAGCAGCCAACGGATTAGGCTACGTCAGCCCAAACCCTCTTGTAGGCTGCGTTATTGTCGACGATTCGGGCAATATCATCAGCGAAGGTTTTCATCAGCGCTACGGCTGCAACCATGCCGAGCGCAACGCCATACTTAATATCTGTCCACATCTCGCCGACAATCAAATATACGACCCATGTCTCGCTGGCTGCACTCTCTATGTCAACCTTGAACCTTGCTCGCACTACGGCAAGACGCCACCATGCGCCGACCTGATAGTACGCAGCGGCATCAGCAAGGTGGTGTGCTGCAACGACGACCCCAACCCACAAGTGTCGGGACGAGGATATGAAAAGCTGCAACAAAACGGCATAGAGGTAATACGCCATGTGCTGGAACACGAAGGACGACAACTCAACCGACGTTTCTTCACCTACATAGAGCAGCAACGCCCCTACATTATACTAAAATGGGCAGAAAGCGCCGACAGATACATGGCACCTGCCAGCATAACCACGCCAAACATATCGACAAAAAAACAATACTGGATTTCCGACGCACGCCAAAGCTACCTAAGCCATCTATGGCGTACACAAGAAGCAGGCATACTGATAGGGTCGGAAACATACATCAAAGACCGTCCACAGCTCACCCCACGCCATCTGCACGGCAACGCACCGCAGCCCATAGTGCTGGACCGCAGAAAACGTCTCAACGATGTGCCACCCCATTGGCTGCACCTACACTGCACCACTCTCAGCGAAGTGATGACAGAATTATACAATCAAAAGATACAATCGGTAATAGTAGAAGGCGGTAGAAAAATTCTCGACGACTTTCTTGCCGAAAAGCTATACGACGAGATACGAGTACTGCGCAGCCCCTCGCTACTGGGCGACGGCGTGCCAGCGCCACCAATACCTCCCGGAGCCGTGCTATACTGATTCTCTGTGTACTATATGCACACTGCGCAGCTTGCCCACCGATGCACGCAACTGCTCTACAAGCCCTTGGCGCACCTCAATATCTATACAGCAGTCGGTATCATAATGCTGACTGCGTGGCGATATATTATAGTCTTTCAACATACGCATCACATCATTCATCTGCTCGTATTGGAAATGCAACGACAGAGCTACGTCAACAGTGCGGTCTACAACAACGGCATTGTCGAGAGCATCGCGTGCCGCTATCTTGTAGGCATTAGCCAGCCCCGACGCACCCAACAGCACGCCCCCAAAATAGCGCACCACAACCACCAGCACATCGCTGACATCCTTGCTCAGCAGCTGTCCGTAGATAGGTCTACCCCCCGTGCCCGAAGGCTCGCCATCATCGTTGGCACGATACACCCCACGCTCAGCGCCGAGAGCATAGGCATAGCAATGATGACGAGCATCGAAAAAACGCTTGCGCAAGTCATCAATATGACTTTTAGCCTCATCGACACTCCTTATAGGATAGGCAAAAGCCATAAACTTGCTACCCTTCTCCTTGTACAGCCCCTCAGAGGGCGCCGCTATGGTATGATACAAATCGTTCAAAACAGACTAATTGTTATATTTATAACGGCTTATACCGTTTTTGCGACACATATTCACCATCGCCATACAACAATGCAAAAATACAAAGAAAAATACTTTTTACACATTTTACACGTTAATTTCATCTGACACAATGTCGAAAACAACACCATATACACTATAGCGAATTTCTTATTTCCACTATGAGCGACATATTATCACATCTCAACGAAGCACAGCAACAGGCAGCAGCATGCACCGAAGGCCCGGTAATGATAATTGCCGGCGCAGGCTCTGGCAAGACACGCACACTCACCTACCGCATAGCCCACCTTATAGACATGGGCGTCAATCCATTCCAGATACTCTCACTAACCTTTACCAAAAAAGCCGCCAACGAGATGCGCGAACGTATAGAACAGCTGGTAGGTCCCAAAGCAAAAAACATCTGGATGGGTACATTCCACTCTGTCTTTGCCCACATACTACGCAGCGAGGCAGAACATCTGGGCTACACTCGCAACTTTACTATCTTCGACACCGACGACAGCAAAAATGCTATCAAACAAATTGTCAAGCAGCTCAACCTCGACCCCAAGACCTACAAGCCCAACGTAGTGCTCAGCCGTATCTCCATGGCAAAAAGCAGCCTGCTGCTGCCTGGCGACTACGCACAAAACCCCGAAGTACTGCAGACCGACACCACAGCACACCGTCCGCTCATAGCAGAAATATACAAGCTCTACAACAAAAGACTGCACAACAGCAACGCCATGGACTTCGACGACCTGCTGGTAAACATGAACATATTGTTTCGCGACTGTCCCGACGTGCTGCTCAAATATCAAGAAAAATTCAAATACATCCTTGTCGACGAATACCAAGACACCAACTACTCGCAATACCTCATAGTAAAAAAACTCGCCGCACGCCACCGCAACCTCTGCGTAGTAGGCGACGACGCACAAAGCATCTATGCCTTCCGCGGCGCTAATATCGAGAACATTCTCAACTTCAAGCGCGACTATCCCGACATGAAGCTCTTCAAATTGGAGCAAAACTACCGCTCAACGCAAAACATCGTCAACGCAGCCAACAGCATCATCGAAAACAACGAGAGACAGATAAAGAAAGAAGTGTGGACAGCCAACGGCTCCGGCAACCGTATCAGACTGGTAATGGCACACGACGAACGCGAAGAAGGCAAGATAATAGCCGACTCAATAAAAAAAGAGCAGATTCTAAACGACATAGAATATAAAGACTTTGCCATACTCTACCGCACCAACTCGCAGTCGCGCAGCATTGAAGAGGGATTGCGCAAGCTCAACATACCATACCACATATATCAAGGCACATCGTTCTACAGCCGCAAGGAAGTAAAAGACATACTATGCTACCTGCGCCTCGTAGTAAACAACCACGACGACGAGTCGCTACTTAGAATCATCAACTATCCGGCACGTGGCATAGGTCAAACCACACTCGACAAGATACAGACAGCCGCCGCCGACAACGACGTCAGCATCTGGACAGTACTGGAAAATCTTCCAACCTTTGCTTTGCCTATCAGCAATGCCATTGTCGACAAAATCAACCAATTTGTTACCTCCATACGTCGTTTCACGGCACAAAGATACACCACCGATGCCTACACCCTCGCCCGCCAGATAACATTAGCTACCGGCATAGTACGCATGCTACGCGAAGAAGAAGACCCCGACAACGCCGCCAGGATAGAAAACATAGAAGAGTTGCTCAACGGTGTCAAAGAATTTTGCGAACAGGAAGACGACATCACTCCCGGCTGGGAACAAGAAGACAACCAGCAGCAACAACAAGAAGGGTTTCGCACCCTCGACATGTTTCTGCAACAAGTCCTATTGCTCACCACTGAGGACAAAGAAAAAGAAAACCCCAACAGAGTGTCGCTGATGACCATCCACGCCGCCAAAGGCTTGGAGTTTGCCCATGTTTATGTAGCCGGCATGGAAGAAAACCTGTTCCCCTCTGCGCTATGCCTCGGCTCACAAAACGAGATAGAAGAAGAGCGCCGCCTGTTCTACGTCGCAGTAACACGTGCCAAAGAGCAACTCACCCTGTCATACGCCAACAGCCGCTACCAAAACGGCAGCCAGTCGTTTCAAGAAATCAGCCGCTTTGTAGAAGAGATCGACAGCCGCTATATAGAGATGCCCGTCAAACGCTCAAGCAACTACCCCTCTGTAGGGTCGTTTACAAGTCGCAGCGGCCACACCACACACTTCACCCAGCGCACCACCGGTCAGAACAACATGCACCTGCAACCAAGAAACGACAAAAAAGGACCGGCTACAATCAACAACCCTGCCGACATTGAAAAAATACAGGTAGGCATGCGTGTAAAACACTTCAAATTTGGCAACGGTAAAGTGCTAAGCCTCGAAATGGTGAACGGAGATAAACGCGCCATAGTGTTCTTTGAGACAGAAGGACAAAAGACCCTGATTCTTAAATACGCCAAACTTGAAATAATAACCGACTAACATCATGCGAATAGTAATACAGCGCACCTCACGCGCCAAGGTAAGCGTCAATGGCAACACCATAGGAGAGATAGGTCAAGGCATGATGATACTTGTTGGCATCGAGGATACCGACACCGACGAGGACATCGACTATCTTTGCCGCAAGATAACAACCCTGCGCATCTTCAACGATGCCGATGGAGTGATGAACCTGCCAATAACCGACATTACCGAAGGCGGCATACTTATAATAAGCCAATTTACCCTGATGGCATCGACCAAAAAAGGTTGCCGTCCATCGTATATCAACGCCTCGCGTCCCGAAGTAGCAATACCCATCTACGAAAAGTTTGTCCAGCACCTCGGCACCGTATATCATGGCAAGATACAAACAGGAAGATTTGGAGCAGACATGCAAGTAGAGCTCGTCAACGACGGCCCCGTTACAATCTGCATAGACTCGAAAAACAGATAAGACCCTGTAACAATTATAACCCTTTTGCAGTATCTTTGCCTAAAAAAGTTGACTCACAAGGTCAATATATTATGTAAAATACATGTCGTAAAAATTACAACAAGCATTATGATGAAATGATTCGCCTTTATACCCCAAAAAGGCAAAGGTCATAGGTTTATTGATACTTTCCATTACTTTAAAGTTTTTTTGCGATTATAAAAAATTTGTATCTATGCCGTGCTAAAGTTCGACAGCCGAAAAGAAAACGCAGTAACGTGCAGTCCAACGAGGGAGAAAATTGTGTAATGCTTTCCCAGATAATAAGGAAATTTCTATTGGAAATCTCCTTTATTGTTTACCCTCTATTTCTCGTTTGCGTTCATTATTATTACCATCCATTAAACCACAAATCATATACTTTAACACATTGATAGTTAGAAATTAACCTGTACCTGTGTTTTAGCATGAACACATTGTGAGCAGATGAGCATAGCCATCAAAACTCTTTATATACCTTTCTACACCGTATTTTTTGCTTATTTCAACAACCTTTTCACGATTTAGTGATTTTATTAACTGTCCGAAAAAAAGTGTATATTTACAAATTGTTATCGTGTTTTATTGATAAAAGCAAAGGTAACAATTTGGGCTGACTCCACAAAAAGGAATCAGCCCTTTTTTCTTTTATCAAAAAGTTTTAGCGGACAGTAATATAATTTTTTACAAAAAAAGTCTAAGTGGGAGCAAACTTATTAACCCAACCTTGCAAAATATGTTTATTCTTTTCAAACTATCAATTTTTTTGATTTAGTTTCGTGCGAAATTGTGTACTACAGATCCATTTTTTGAAAGTCCACTGATTACCAAATCATTAACAAACTAAAGCATACTATAACTATCTGAAAAAATTTTTTTGGCAAAGTTGAGTAAAATTTATGTACTTTTGCAAAATCTTTCGAAAGTACTGAAAGATTGAAAAAAGCGCATTTACGCTTGATTCTGCAAATGGTGAACTTGGACACTTCACAGTAATAATACCAGAACAAGTAAATAAATGCCTGCTTGTAATGTATTCGTATACCTACGATACATCAAGTGGAGTGTTTTATATTACTTTATCTGTATTATTCAGGGAGTCCAAGCCCCACCATTTGGGATAAAGGGATAGATGGAAGACTCCACTTTTTTCATACACAATAATATTGTTTGCCATACGAGTCTGTGACGTAAAAAATCGATGGGGGCAATGATTAATAACCGCCCAAACACCCAATGAAGAAATTCTTTTTCTTTGCAATGGGAGCTATAGCAATGATGCTATGCTCTTGTTCAGGACCGTCCAGCTTCGTAAAAGCGGTAGATGGTGGCACATGGTCTACAATCATGGTGCGCGAAGAACTAACCTTTGACCAGGCTTTCAACGAAGCACTCGATGTCGTAGCCAAACGTTTTGAGATGGATATGATTTCTAAAGAAAGCGGTTACGCTCGCTCTAACTGGATCTACACGTGGAATACAAAAGGCACATACACTGCCAAGTATCGCACGCGCGTAATATTCAAATTTAGCGCTGACCGTAAAAGAATAGATATCAAGACGGAAGCTGAATACGGTGGCGAGCCAAACTGGATTAAAGGTTACGACACACGACTGTTAAGTACTATAAAACAGGACATCAGCGGTGTGGTAGGTAGAGTAGTGCTATAATTTTTTTATCTCAAAAGAAAATAGAGGGTGTGTCATTATTTTGACACACCCTTTATTAATTGGCGACAATTCCCTATTTTGTCGAGTCTACTACTTGCCAAACTTTAGCACATCCTGGCCTATGTCGGAACGCTGGTATTTGCCGTCCCAGTGTATGAGGTTGGCTTGCTGGTAGCTATGCTGCAAGGCATCAACAAGCGTGTCGGCGAGAGAGGTTACGCACATCACCCTGCCGCCAGAGGTTAACAGTTTGCCGTTTGCATCTTGCTTTGTACCACAGTGAAACAGTAGTGCGTCTTGTATCTTCTCTGTACCTATTATCTCGTTACCCTTGTTGTAGTGTTCTGGATAGCCGCCTGCTACCATCATGACGCATGCCGCCGCGCGTGGGTCGACAGATAGCGACACCTGGTTGAGCGTACCTTGACAGGCATGGGAAAATAGGTCGACGACATCGCTTTTTATACGAGGGAACACGCTTTCTGTCTCTGGGTCGCCCATACGGACATTGTATTCGATAACGTATGGGTCGAGTTCGCCGGCATTGTTGCGTACTGCCATAAGCCCGATGAAAATAAATCCGTGATATTCGATGTTACGTTTGCGTAGACCGTTGATAGTGGGCTTGACAATGCGCGTTTCTACTTTCTGCATAAATGTTGTGTCGGCAAAGGCTACTGGGCTGACGGAGCCCATGCCGCCAGTATTAAGGCCTGTATCGCCATCGCCTATGCGTTTGTAGTCTTTGGCTTCGGGCAACATGACATAGTTGCTTCCGTCTGTAACAACAAAGGCGGACAGCTCTATGCCACTGAGGTATTCTTCTATAACCACGCGTTTTGAGGCGTCGCCGAATTTTGCGTCTATAAGCATGTTTTGCAATTCTTGCTGTGCTTCGTCAAGGTTGTCGATGATAAGCACGCCTTTACCAGCGGCAAGACCATCGGCTTTGAGAACGTATGGCGCTTGAAGCGTAGACAAAAACTGCTTGCCATCTTCTATGGTGTCGCGTGTAAATGTCTGATAGCGAGCAGTAGGTATGTTGTTTTCAAACATGAATTGCTTGGCATAGTCTTTGCTGCCTTCTAATTGCGCCCCGTTTTTGTCGGGTCCTAATACCATTATGTTCGCAAGCTTGTCGTTAGAACGGAAGTAGTCTGTTATACCTGCCACCAAAGGGGCTTCAGGCCCTACGACAATCATATCAACATTGTTTTCAATGGCAAAGTTGCCAACAGCTTCGAAATCATCGACAGGAAGAGCAATATTTTGACCTAATGCAGAAGTGCCACCATTGCCAGGAGCAATGAAAAGAGTGCTGCATAAAGGACTTTGACTAACAGCGTATGCAATAGCATGTTCACGGCCGCCTGAGCCAAGTAAAAGAATATTCATGTTATAAAGATATAATTTTAAGATGTTAAAAGACCAAAAAACAATAATTCTAAAAGAATGATAACGATATGCAAAAGTACATAAAATTTGTCAATTGCAGATAAATTGGTATCTTTGCAACTTTATTTGGCAATATGAAAATATGGCATTGGCTCTTTGGTAAAGACACCGGTAATCATACAGACTCTGAAACTGATACAATGAAATATTTAATTGTAGGACTGGGAAATATAGGCTCCGAATACGAGGGTACGCGGCACAACTGTGGATTTATGGTTGTTGATACGTTGGCAAAAGCGTGCGGTGCCACATGGAGCCTTGAGCGTCATGCATATAGGTGCGAAGTGAGATACAAGGGAAGAGTGCTGATACTGATAAAGCCTACTACATATATGAATCTCAGCGGTAAAGCGGTGAAATACTGGATGGGGGCAGAAAAGATTGCAATAGAAAATGTATTGGTAGTAGTCGACGACCTTGCTCTGCCAGTGGGCACGTTGCGCATGAAGAAGCAAGGCAGCGGTGGCGGCCATAATGGATTGACGAATATAGAGGAGGCGCTGAGTAGCAACAACTATTGCAGACTTCGTATGGGTATAGGCAACAACTTTAGCAGAGGCAGGCAGATAGATTATGTACTTGGATGCTTTAACAGCGAGGAACGCAGTTTATTAGAGCCTAAGATAGAGCAAGCCGTAGAGATGATTCAGTGTTTTGCCACACAAGGCGCCGACCGTACAATGAACTTGTACAATAATCAGAAAAATCAATAAGATGTTATTATTAGATATAGGTAATACTGCTACCAAATGGGGAATATGCGACAGCAATGGCGTTGTAGTGGAATATGGCGAGCAAAATACTGCCAACTGGAGCAGTATTGTAGAGATGACGCAGGACAAGCGCGCTATGATAGCGGCCAGCGGCGGCTCTTACGCCAAGCATCGTCTTGCATTGGAAAATCTCGGCGTGCAATGCGTCAGGGTTGACGGCAGCATGCCCACGTTGCCCATCACTATCGACTATGCCACACCCGACACATTAGGAGCAGACCGTATAGCTGCCGCATGTGGCGGCTATCAGATGTTTCACAATGCGTGTGTGATAATCGATGCTGGCACATGTGTTACCATAGACTATATCGACAGATTTGGCTTTTATCGTGGCGGTGCCATACTGCCAGGAGTAAAGATGCAGCTGCAGGCCATGAATCACAATACAGCTCATTTGCCAAGTGTGAAGTGGGAACAGGACGAGATATGCCATCAGCTGGGACGCACTACGCACGAGGCCATGCTGAGCGGCACCGTGTGGGGCATCCGCTATGCCATAGCAGGCTATGTGGCATACTATCGCAATATTGACAACGCAATACCCGTAGTGATAACAGGCGGCTGTGGCAAGATACTCTCTTCCGAGATTGCCGATGCAGTGTACGACCCATTGCTGGTGTTAAAAGGTCTGGCAACGATAGGACGTAAGATATGAAACCATTTTTGCAAATATTTTTTGTAGATAAATACATGATTTTTGATTTTATACATAAACGACATAATGTCTCTCTTACAAGAGTGCGTAAACTGACATTCGTTGTTGCTTTTATGTGGCTTGCTAATGGCTTGCAGGCTCAAAACGGGTATAACATGCCATTTTCGCAATATGGAATGAGCTATAGCGACTTGCCAAACGGCATAGGCTTTGCCGATGCGTATGGCGGAACGGTGTACACTTTCTCTGGTCGTAATTTTATCAACCCGTTCAATCCGGCTTCGTATGGGTCGATAGAAAAAGAGAGTTTTTTATTCGACATCTCGTTAAATCTCAATACAAACAAGTTGTCGAACAACAACATGTCCACCCATTCATTCGATGGTAATTTGTCTTATCTCTCGTTTGCATTTCCTATTTTAGACTGGTGGAAGACAGCTATCGGCGTTTTGCCATATAACATAACAAATTATGAGAGCATTGTTGTAGAACCGATGGCGAGCACGGGGCAAGAGGTGAAGAACATCTTTAGCGGCTCCGGAAGTGTAACTGAGATATATTGGGGACACTCTTTCAACATCATCGGTGGCACCGATGACAGCAAGGCACGTCTGCAGGCTGGCTTCAATATCAATTATCTCTTTGGCAAAAACACATACTCTATTTCATACGACTTTATGGCGTCGGACACCAATTTCTTTCAGGACACCCGTCGTCAAAAGATAACACGTGTCAATAATTTCATCCTCGACTTGGGCCTGCAATATCGCCAGCCATTAGGTGAGAAGTATCATCTTGCCATTGGCTTGACATGCAAGTTGCCCAAGACAATGAACATAGAGGATAATGCAATGATATATACTTACTACACTCAAAGTGCAACAGAATATATCATCGACACAATATTCCCTGCACGTGGCGCGTCATGCGATTACGAGAGTACCCTTGAGCAACCTTTAACCATAGGTTTAGGTATAGCGTTGGAGCGCAACAATCTGTGGAGTGTTGCCGTAGATGCAACCTATGCACCTTATAGCGGCATGAAATACACCGAAGGTATAAACACCAACATTCTGGGCGAGAGCGGGTTGAAGTATAACGACAATTATCGTCTTGCCATAGGTGGCGGATGGATGGGCGACCTCTCCTCGTCGAGCTATATCAAGCGTATCGGCCTGACAGGTGGTGTGCACTACAACAAAGGCAAGTTATGCATAGAGGCTGGCAATGAAGACTGGAGACTCGACGAGTGGGGTGTAGGCATGGGATTGACTTTCCCCATGCGCAAAGGACGCTCAAAGCTGATGCTGACATGCGCATACAACAATTATGGAACAACAGACTTGCTGCGTAGCGAATGCTGGACATTCGGTTTGACGTTGAGCAGCAATGAACGTTGGTTTATGAAACGCAAATATAATTAGTTATTTGCTGCAATTTAACGCAAAGAAACGGTACATAAGATAAAAAAACAAAAACATAGTAATATGACTTACAGAAAGACAAAAACATTTATTTTTGCGGTAGCAGCTTGCGCGCTGATGACACCTACCGCAAAAGCACAGGTGAGGGACTGGGGTTGCTCACAGGAAGACCAAGCGTCGATGATGGAGGCTGTATCTCTGTATCAGTCTAATATGAAGGAGTACAAGAGCTCCAAGGATGTTCGCTATCTGCAAGAGGCGTATCCAGATTGGAAAAAGATTGTTGCAACATGCCCTAAGCAGAGCAAAAATCTCTATCTCAATGGCGTAACAATACTGAAGTCGTTGATCAACAAGGCTGCAACAGCTGAAGAGCGTCAAAAACTGATAGACGAGCTGCTGGCAATGTATGACGTTCGTATAGCCAACTACGGCGAGGCCGCCGAAGTAACAGCCAAGAAAGCTATGGATATAGAGCAGCTACTTGGCGAGGCAGGATTGGAGCAATACTACGAACTGTATAGCAAGGCTGTAGAGATTGGTGGCGAAGAACTTGATGCAGCATACGTTGTAAAGTATATGGAAGCCACCATCAAATATGTTAGAGCAGGCAAGGCTGAACCTACTCTGGTTGTAGACAACTATGACGGCGCCAGCGAGTTGCTCGACAACGAATTGCAAAAAAATGCAGCCGACAGCGTCAAAGCATCGCAAATACGTCGATATATCAGTGGTGTAGAATCTGCCTTTTCCCCCTATGCCGATTGTGGACAGTTGGTAGAGATATATCAAAAGAAATTTGATGCCGACAAGGAGAATGTTGCATTGCTAAAAAAGATTACCGGCATTATGATGAAAAAAGGGTGTACCAACGACCAGCTTTTCTTCGATGCTACTGAAAAACTGTATGCCATTGAGCCATCGCCATCTACCGCCATGCGTATGGGTCAGATGAGTTACAGCAAGAAGGATTACAGCAAGGCTGAGGAATATTTGAGCGACGCTGTAAAGAGTCTTACCGAAACCAAGGATTTATATAAGGCTTACATCTTGTTAGGTCTGTCGCAGGCTGCTCGCAATGCCTATAGTGCTGCCCGTACCTCTTTCTTGGCAGCCGCTCGTATCGACGGCACCAAAGGCGAGCCATACCTTCAAATCGCCAATCTGTACGCACAGGGCGCTCGCTCTATAGACGACGGCATGAGCGGCCGTAGCGCCTACTGGGCCGCTGTTGACAAGGCACGCAAAGCCAAAGAAGTCGACCCATCGGAAGCAACTGTAGAGGCCGCCAACAAGATTATAGGCACTTTTAGCAGCTATTTCCCGAAAAAGAACGACGCCTTCATGCTCGACTTAATAGATGGCAAAAGCTATCATGTTGGAGGTTGGATAGGCGAATCCACAATAGTAAGAACTCGATAATCTTATTACTACCCTACTGCCTGTTTCTATACAGACGGTAGGGTATCTTCTTTACGAGCGCGGCGTTGATGAAACTAAAAAAAATAATTGTCCATGTCTGTCTATTGCTGACAATCGCAATAACGTGCAGCTGTAACAATACAATGGAGGAGGTCTCTTTTTTCGACCGTACCACATTGCCGGCACAGACAATAGACAATGGACATGTTATTAGAAGCTCGGAAGGCAATCTTCAGCTTATAATGGATGCTCCAAGAATAGAGAAGTATTCGCAGCCAGAGGTCAAGACCGTTTATCCCAAAGGAGTGTCTATAACCTTTTACGATGAGAACAACAAAGCCAAGGCCTTTTTTACTTCTCAATATGCTATATCGTATGACGAAAAGAATATTATAGAGACGCATGACAGCGTAGTCGTTATAGACTATCGGTCGCACGACACTATATATCTCAGTCAGTTGATATGGAATTCAGAGCTTCATAAAATATATAGCGACAGCGCGGTGCATTCGGTAAACGGCTCTAAGGTAACGTATGGCGACAGCTTCGAGTCGGACGAGAATTTTGAGTGCCCCATTATCGTACACCAACGCGGTACGATGGAATGGTCTGAAAAAATAGAATAACTAAGCAGATAAATTTATTACTATGCAAATCACGGCGAAAGAAATAGCACAAATACTGAAAGGTACGGTAGAGGGGGATGAGAATGTGCTTATATGGAAGCCATGCAAGATTGAGGAAGGTGAAGAGGGAGGTATAACGTTTCTTGCCAACCCCAAGTATACTAATTATATCTATGAAAAATGCGCCTCAGCTGTAATCGTCAAAAAGACTTTTCAGCCCGATAGACCTATCAAGTCTACATTGATACGCGTAGACAATCCATATCTGGCGGTAGCAAAGCTGCTGCACACTTTCAATCAAATGACCAAACCACCCAAGGGCCGTTCGTGGAAGAGCAGTGTGGGACGTCATAGCAAGCTTGGCAAAGGTTGCTATGTGGGAGAATATGCTGTGATAGGTCGTGATGTGAAAATCGGCAACAATGTAAATATATATCCGCAAGTGTATGTTGGCGACAGATGTGAGATAGGCGACAATACAACATTGTATCCAGGAGTAAAGGTGTACTGCGATTGCAAGATAGGAGCCAACTGCGTTCTTCATTCTGGTGTGGTAATAGGTGCTGACGGCTTTGGCTTTGCTCCACGCGAAGACGGCGGCTACGACAAGATAGACCAGATAGGCAATGTTGTGATAGAAGACAATGTAGAGATAGGCGCCAACACATGCGTAGACCGTGCCACGATGGGACAGACAATCATTCATCACGGTGCCAAATTAGATAATTTGTGCCAGATAGCACACAATGTGTCTATAGGCAGCAATACTGTTATGGCATCGCAAAGTGCCGTGGCAGGCAGCGGCAAGGTCGGCGAACATTGCGTGATAGCCGGTCAGGTGGGCATAGTGGGACATATAGAAGTGGGCAACAACGTTACCATAGCCGCACAAAGTGGTGTTACTCGCAATGTTAAAGACGGCAGCGTCTTGCTTGGGACACCAGCTATTGACGGTGCAAAGCAGAAACGCAATTATGTTTATCAGCGCAATATGGAAGCATTGGTAAAACGTATCGACGACCTTGAACGCAAGCTAAAGGAGATGGGACAGTAGTCTTGTCGAACTGATACATGTTTTAAAATAATTATATACCACAAGCCATCAAACGACAATTTATACATAGTCATGTAGTAAAGATACACAGCAGACTCTCGTGCGAGAGTCTGCTGTTGGTGCTATTAATAATTTGGTGGCTGTTGAATGTAGTGCAGGCTGGCATCATGGAACTTGCCAACGACGAAGCGTACTGCTGGTCGTGGGTTTGCGCTGATGGAGGCAAATTGGACTGGGGCTATTTCGATCATCCGCCAATGGTAGCATTGCTGATATGGCTAACGTCATGGTTAAGCGGAGAGTTGGGAGTGCGTCTTGCCACAACACTATTGCTGCCGGTATCGCTATATCTCTTTTGGGTCATGGTACGTCCGCAGAGTGCAACATATCACGACGTATTGCTGTATGTGCTACTGTGTTTTTCTATGCCATCGCTTCAACTGTATGGTATATTGGCGCTGCCCGATGCCTCGTTACTATTTGCATCTGTCGTTTATCTTTTTGCCTTTCAACGTTATTGCAATAGCAATAACGTAGGCAATGCCTTGCTGTTGGTTTTGGCAATAGCTCTATTGGGATACTGCAAATATCATGGACTGCTATTAGTAGTGTTTACTGTGCTCTCCTGCCCGTCGTTGCTGAAACGCAAAACTTTTTATTTGACAGTGGTAGGAAGCCTATTGCTTTATCTGCCTCATCTCTACTGGCAGTATGAACATGAATGGGTATCCTTGAAGTACCACCTGCTACAGCGCCATAACGGTTTTGATTTTGGCAATGTTATACACTATCTTTGCGACCTGTTGCTGTTTTTCAACCCGTTGTTGCTGGTATTCTTTGGCAAGGCATTGCACCGTGCTGTCTCTACGCGCCATACAGATAAAGACAGCAAGCCAATGCTATATGCAGTAACAGGCTGTATGCTGTTTTTCTTAGCAGTATCTTTTAGAGGCTCTACGCAGGCCCATTGGATGCTAATAGCAACGTATGCCCTGTTGTGGCTGACGTTCAAATATATATGGTGTGAAAACAACAGTATCAAATGGCTACAAAGACTTGCAACAATATCCGCTGTGTTTTTCCTGTTATTGAGAATTGTTTTCATTGTCAATCCTTTTAATATGCAAGGCGAGTTGTGGAACAACGAAGCGTCATACAAAAAGATTGCCACCGTCGCCAATGGAAGGCCGGTAGAGTTTGATCAATACGCTATGGCTGCAAAGTATGTCTTCTATACTCGTCAGCAGGCACACTGCACCGCTGAGTATTATTATCGTCAAAGTCAGTGGAAATACAATCAATGCGACCGCTCTTTTGACAGCAAAGAGACTCTTGTACAGACTCACAGGTATTATGCTACCGATACCATATTGCTGCCCAACAATAAGATATTTAGCTATTGCTGTGTTTCATCGTTTCGTCCAATACGTGAACTCTCAATAAGCATAGACAAAAGCCTCAAACAGCTTCATGCAGTAGGCGATAGTGTAACGGTAGACCTCTATGTCAAAAATCCGTACCCATACGACCTTATGTCTACATCTGCCGACAGTCTTTATCTTGGCATGTATTGTCATTATATGCCACGTTGTGTCCCTTATGTCTCCATACCGCTGTATGTTACACTTAAAGCAAATTCCATAACCAAATTGAGCTGCCGTTTGCCTATGATAAAGAATTTAGATAAAGGTGATTATCCTGTAGGATTTTTTGTGCGTCGACGAGATTACAATCCTTCGTGTCAATGCAAACTTGCGGCAACCATACATATAGACTGACAAGAACTGAAGAGATGAAAAGTTATAAGATATTATTATTCATTATATGTGCAATAGGATTGCTGGCATTGCTGGCAATAGTGTATCCGCAAGATGGCGTTACTATCTGTGGCAAGATATTGCGTATGCCAACTATCCATAAAATCATTACGCCCAAGGAGGAGCTGGATATAGAGCAATATCTCAAAGAGCAACAGGAGGCACACGACGCACTGGTGGCACAACTGACCGACTCGGCACAGATATATCGCTATCCTCTTGAGAATGGCGATATTAGATTTTGGTTTCCCGACAGCAATATCAATTATTTTGTACCACTGTTTGAAAAACTCGATTCGGCGCAAGCTCAAGGTCGCACCATTCGTGTGATGCATTATGGCGACTCGCAAATAGAGATGGATAGACTGTCCGACCGCTTGCGAGCCAAATTGCAGAGTATATTTGGCGGCGGCGGTCCTGGTGCTTTGCCCTTTCAGGCGGTCATCCGATCGTTGTCGGTAACACAGCGTAGCAGTGGCGTTTCTCATCACTATGCACCATACGGCGACAGCACAGTAAGTAGAAATAATGGTCATTACGGCCCTTTGATGCATGCTCATCATGTTGCAGGACAAGCTACAGCTACTTTTACGGCAACAAAGTATCGCAATGCCGACAGCGCACTCATGGCTTTTTCCACAATTAGCATGATCTTTGACAATCAGTCGGATACTTGCAGCGCTACTCTTACCACCAAGGAAGGAAAAAGCTATACAAAAAGCTCAAACAAAAAAGGTGTGCAACGTTTCTATTGGTGTGTAGACACCACCACTGAGGTGCGTATCTCTTTCCATGGCATAGCAGACATGTATGGCGTTATGGTAGACAACGGCGCAGGCGTGGCGGTAGACAACCTGCCAATGCGCGGCTGCTCGGGACAGCAATTCACAATGATTAATTCTTCTGAATTGACCAAGGCGTATGCACTGATGGACGTGGGACTGATAATAATGCAGTTTGGCGGCAATTCAGTGCCGTATATCCATAACGAGAAGTCCCTGTCAACATACACCCATTCAATTGGTGTTCAGATAGACCATCTGCATAAATGCTGCCCCGATGCATGCATTCTTTTTATTGGACCATCTGATATGTGTACAACTATCGCTGGCGAGAAAACCACCTACCCTTACCTGCCATCTATCATACAAGGCATTCGCGACACTGTAACACAGCACAATGCAGCATATTGGAGCATATACGACGCTATGGGTGGCAAAAGCTCTATGAAGGCATGGGTAAACCAGGGATTTGGCAGCCCAGACTATATCCACTTTACTCAAAAGGGCGCCAACATTATGGGCGACAGAATTGCCGAATCTTTCGTCAACCTTTATCGTTATTGCCGTTGTATTGCCAAGTGTAATGCCACATCAGAAATAAAACCATTAGAAATAATCAATAAGGAGAAAAAATGAAATATAATTTGTTAATACTGCTT
This sequence comes from Bacteroidales bacterium, assembly GCA_045598945.1. GTDB lineage: Bacteria > Bacteroidota > Bacteroidia > Bacteroidales > P3 > Colimorpha. The sequence goes on from JAZRVD010000242.1 coordinate 41,731, forward strand.
TGTTACCTGATATTTATAGTGCCAATATTCGCTCAAGAAAAAACAATAGACCAAAGATATAGCTTTATCAAATACGACAAAAATGTGCTGCATTACGATAGTACATCACCGTATATGAGAAATTTCTTTCACAAGTGGAAGACCGTCAACGAAAATGAATCGGGAAATATCAATATCATTCATATAGGCGGGTCGCATGTGCAAGCCGGCACTTTTACCAATCGTGTGCGTGAAAACCTCATACAGCAACAACCGTGTATTGCCGACAGAGGTCTTATTTTCCCATATTCCGCCGCCGCACACTGCAACAATCCGCCTGATTACTTTGTGCATTGCAAGGAAAAAGTATTGCTGACTCGCTGCGTCGCCGCCGAACCTTCTAAACCGTTAGGATTGTGCGGCATAGCTATTACTACTCACGACAGTACGGCGTATATACAAATAGGCAGACAGTCTTATGAACGCAATTATGATGTAAACCAAGTGATTGTCATTGGAGAAAGCGATGATGACATTGTGCCACTATTAAATGTAAGTGGTAGAAAGATTGTCCCCTCGTATATCGATTTGCCTACGCGTAGGTATGTGTTTAACCTCTCGGAAGAGACGGATAGCATAGAGATAGTCATCCCCTGTGAAAATGGTCAGTCGTTTGTATTGCAGGGCGTCTATCTCGGCAATCATCGCTCCGGCCTCTCCTATCATGCCGTAGGTGTTAATGGCGCCTCTACAGCAGACTACCTAAAATGTGTACATTTCTGCAACGATTTGCGTCTGCTGCATCCCGATATGGTCATTTTTGGTATAGGTATAAATGATGCTTACGGACATAATTTCGACACCGTAGCATTCAGAAAACGTTATGAGAAAATCATCGACTCGGTGCGTAGTGTCAACCCTGACTGCGCTTTTATTTTCATCACCAACAACGACTCGTATCGCCGCGCCGGCCGCCGCAAAAGGGTGCCCAATCCTAATGGCATGCTGGTACGCGATGTTTGCTATCGTCTTGCGTCGGCAACAGGCGGCGCGGTTTGGGACCAGTTTGAGGTTATGGGCGGTTACAAGTCTATAGATCAGTGGAGAAAAGCACATATAGCTAAAAACGACAGAGTTCATTTCACGCGCGACGGCTACATTATCATGGGCGACCTCCTGTCGCAAGCTCTTCTCAATGCACGCAATACAGCGTGGGAAAAAGAGCACGGCAACCATGAGACAATACTACAAGACGCTTCATCTAAAAGCAAAGCTTCATCGTCTAACAAGTCTTCTATAAAACCAGCTCCTCCAAAGGAAACAAACCATGAATTCGATAATTACATATCTTTATAGCCTCCTCTCGTTCAACTCGGACAATCCGCTGCTTTTCACGCAATTCAACTTTTGGGCGTTTTTTCTTGTCATCTTCTCCTTGTTTGCTATTATAGTGTCTATACCTGCAAACCATGCAGATGAGAAAAAACGACAAGCGCAAGTACGACGAAATACAGTCATTCGCAACGGCTATCTATTCTTGGTCAGCCTGCTTTTTTATTACAAGACTTCGGGACTCTTTGTATTGCTGCTCATCTTTGCCACCGTGCTTGGTTGGCTGCTGGGTATACGTCTTGACAAGCTGCACGCCAACGAAAACAATGTCGCTTCGCACAAAAAGGCTAAAGCTTTAATGATAGTGGGCGTGGTGTTAAACCTCGCAGTGTTGTGCTATTTCAAATATGCCTATTTCTTCACCGATATCTACAATACAGTTACCCATAGCAACATAAAAGTTGTCAACCTCCTGGCACAATGGTCTAATCATTTTACAAGTACATCGCGCTTCGATGCCTCCATCATCCTTCTCCCTGTAGGTATCTCCTTCTTCACTTTTCAAAATATCAGCTACATAGTAGATGTATACAAGGGGAAGGTAAGTCATGCACATAATATTCTCGACTTTGCATTCTATACCACGTTCTTTCCCCAGCTTGTAGCAGGACCTATCATCCGTGCCGACCAATTTATACCTCAGGTATACAAGCCTTTCTTCTTGTCTCGTCGTCAGTTTGGCATTGCCATATTTTGGATTCTCAACGGCTTGGTAAAAAAAATAGTGATGAGCGACTACCTCGCAGTAAGCTTTGTTGACCGCATATTCGACCATCCAGGCCTGTACACTCCTTTTGAAAACTTTTCCGCATTGATGGTGTACTCCCTTCAAGTCTATGCCGATTTTTCCGGTTATACCGATATTGCCATAGGTGTGGCAATGCTAATGGGGTTCTACCTCCCTGTCAATTTCAACTCGCCATACAAGGCAACCAATGCTGCCGGCTTTTGGAAACGTTGGCATATCTCCCTGTCCAACTGGCTCAAAGATTATTTGTATATACCTATTGGCGGTAATCGCAACGCCACATGGGGCACCTATATCATTCTTGGCGGCATGATGCTTATAGTAGCTCTTATGGCGCAAAGCCTGTGGGTTACCATTGCCTTGTCAGCCCTCGCCACACTGCTTCTCGCCATCTACCTGTTGTTCCCCAAGCATCGCAAGGAGTTTAACACCAATATCAACAACATGGACACTATGCTGCTGGGTGGATTGTGGCACGGAGCAAGTTTCAATTTCATCACATGGGGCGGACTCAACGGACTGGGCATCTTGGTCTACAAATGGTGGAAAAAATGTGGCTCGTGGTGCAGAATTATTATTGTAAGCATTGTCGCTATAGCCTGTTTTGTCGCCAATTATTACTATCCTTGTGCATTGCTCAATATATGCTGTGTTGCGTCATTGTGTTGCTTTGTTTTCTTTACATTGCTATCCATTCTCGACCTCACTAAAGCTAACGCCAATGTTACACATAAGATAAGGGTGGTGTGGAACACTTTGCTGACATTTGTCTTTATCTCATTCACCAGGCTTTTCTTCCGTTCAGGCTCAAACCTCAATCCGGCAGAAGCCAACGAGGTAGCATGGCGTACCGCCAACGAAATGGTAGGTCAGATAGGTGGCAAATGGCATTTTAATGTTATCCCCGAAATAATCTCCAACTATGCAGGCGTCTTTATACTCTTTGCCATTGGCATGATTATACATTGGCTGCCTGAGAGATTTAAACGCCGTTATCGCCTGTGGGTGGCCATGATGCCTGTATGGGCGTTATTACTATTAGTGGTAGCCACGGTCTTTGTATTATATCAGTTCATAACCGCCGACTTGCAACCATTTATATATTTCCAATTCTAAGATAAAACGAGACTCCTATCCGGAAGTCTCGTTTTTTAATAACAAAAAAGGCTTTGCTGTTGCAAAGCCTTTTACCTCTCGCATGGGGTGGGAGGTGGGATTCGAACCCACGACCTTCGGAACCACAATCCGGCACTCTAACCAGCTGAGCTACGCCCACCATACCGCTCGAAAGCGACTGCAAAAGTACAACATTTTTTTGTACTGACAAAATTTTTTTTGAAAATAGATGTTTTTTGTCTAATTTTGCAAAAATGATTAGTAAGACAAAACTAAAAGAAATAATTGGTTATAAACAACAAAAAGCATGCGATGAAGCAGGCTTTTTTGTTGTAGAAGGAATAAAGATGGCAGAGGAAGCATTGGCAAACAATGCAAATATAGTTATAGTGTGTGCCGTAAAAGATTGGTTGGAGAAACACCAGAATATGTTGCCTGACGCCACTTGCTACGAGATTGACGACAATGAGTTGAAAAAGATTAGCAGCCTACAAACACCCAACGAGGTGTGGATGTTGATACAACGTAAAACGTCAATAAACATTCTATCATATCCAGGTATCACATTACTCTTAGACCACTTGCAAGACCCTGGAAATATGGGGACCATAATGCGTACCGCCGACTGGTACGGCATACGCCACATAGTGTGTAGCAGCGACACAGTGAGCTGCTACAACCCTAAAGTAGTACAAGCAACAATGGGCGCTATATTTCGTACAACGGTGGAATATGTCTCTTTACCAGAATGGATAGACAAATACAAAAACCCAGTATATGGTGCGGTACTCAATGGCACGGATATTCGTAATATAGCCTTTGAGCCCACAGCAGCATTGGTGATAGGCAATGAATCGAAAGGTATATCCGACAATGTGGCTTCCAAGCTCACACAACGTATAACTATTCCAAACATTGGCGGCACATGCGAGAGCCTCAACGCCGCCAACGCCGCTACTGCTATTCTTACATGGATTATATTACATTAAACTTATAAATCTTTTTTTGATGTTACAATACGAAGAAGGACGCACAGAGCTCTCGTCGATGGGTCAGTTTGCTCTTATCGACAGACTTACAGATGGGTTTGAGACATATCATGCCAGCACGTTGATGGGCAAGGGCGACGACTGTGCTGTAATTGATGGAAACACTACATTGACTATTGTTAATAGTCATACGATGGTAGAAGGTATTCATTTCGATATGTCGTACACACCTCTGCGTCATTTGGGCTACAAAGCCGTAGCCACAGCATTAAGCAATATAGCGGCCATGAACGGCACACCACGCCAGATATTGGTGTCTATAGCGGTAAGCAACCGCTATTCGGTAGAAGCTCTTGAAGAGCTCTATGCCGGTATACGTCTCTGTTGTAAGCGCTACAAGGTCGACCTCGCCGGTGGCGATACCGCCACTACGCGTGCGGGCATGACTATTACTATTACCGCTATCGGCACTGTCCACAAAGACTCCATCACCTATCGCCGTGGCGCTAAAATGTACGACCTGATATGTGTTACAGGCGACTTGGGAAGTGCCTATAGCGGCTTGCTGGTCTTAGAACGCGAAAAGGTAACTTTTCAAGCCGACCCTAATTTTCAACCCGACCTCAACAGCTATGATTATGTACTGGAACGTTATCTCAAGCCAGAGCCACGTTTTGACATCATCCAGCTTTTGAAGGAGAAAGGCATTGTGCCTACAAGCATGATAGATGTCAGCGACGGATTGGCAAGCGAGCTCAAACATTTGTGCCTTCATTCCAAATGCGGTTGCGAAATTTACGAAGAGAAACTGCCTATCGACTATCAGACGTCACGCGTATGCAGCGAGATGAGCTCCAACATGCTGCCAGTAAGCAACGCACTTAATGGCGGCGAAGATTACGAACTGCTGTTTACCATCAACCAAAAGGACTACGACAAGATAAAAGATTGCAAAGAGATACATATTATTGGCCATATCACTGGCGAAGGCTCTGCCCCTATGCTCGTTACTCCGCAAAACACTACAATAGAACTGCGAGCGCAAGGCTGGCAGGGCGCAAATGAATAGACCGTTTTCGATAAGCCGAGAGCAGAGGGAAAGCGAAGCTTTCACTATGCCGAGGCGAGAAAACGATACTATATAACAGAATAGAATAAATCATGCCAAAACCTCCAGATACTTATTTAGACCAAGGTAAGCGCAACAGAATGTGCGAATACCTGCAAAAAAAGGGAATTACCGACACCAACGTCCTTGAAGCCATGCACAAGGTGCCGCGCCACTGGTTTGTCGACCCCACAATGATATCGCAAGCCTACGATGATACAGCCATCATTATAGGGTGCGAGCAGACCATCTCTCACCCTTCAACAGTGGCCATGCAGTCGCAACTGCTTGAAGTGGCAAAAGGAATGAAAGTACTTGAAATAGGTACAGGCAGCGGCTATCAGACAGCCATACTTTCCGTCATGGGCGCCAGAGTGTTTACAATAGAACGACAAAAGGAACTGTTTGATAAAACTCGCAAGAAGCTTAACGACCTAAACTATTCCGCCAAATGCTATCTTGGCGACGGCTACCAAGGTTTAACTGAGGTAGACTATGGATTATTCGACCGTATTATCATCACATGTGGCGCACCTTATATACCTCCCGCATTGATGCATCAGCTCCGCATAGATGGCATTATGGTCATACCTGTTGGAGAGAAACAACAAGAAATGTTGCGTATCATCAAGAAGGGAGAAAGTCAAGACCAGTGGGTGATAGAAAAATTCGGCACATTTCAATTTGTACCTATGCTTAATGGACGAAAGTTTTGATGCTGCGTGATGATATGCACTCTATTTTACGGCAATGATAGTGTAACACATATCGTTGCCGTTA
>JAZRVD010000243.1:0-5169 GCA_045598945.1 Bacteroidales bacterium
GATTGGGGCAAAAGTCGTCCGAAAAAGTGTAAAGATTGAGGTAAAAGTCGTCCGAAAAAGTGTAGGGATTAAAGCAAAAGTCGTCCGAAAAAGTGTAGAGATTGGGGCAAAAGTCGTCCGAAAAAGTGTAGAGATTGAGACAAAAGTCGTCCGAAAAAGTGTAAAGATTGAGGTAAAAGTCGTCCGAAAAAGTGTAGAGATTGAGGCAAAAGTCGTCCGAAAAAGTGTAGAGATTGGGACAAAAGTCGTCCGAAAAAGTGTAAAGACTGAGGTAAAAGTCGTCCGAAAAAGTGTATATTTGCAAGCGAAAGTCATCCGAAAAAGTGTATCAACAAAAACAGAAAGCCATGTATAACAGAAAAATAGAAGCAATCCTACTGGAATGGAAAGAAACACAAAACCACACACCACTTGTAATAAAAGGGGTACGACAGTGTGGAAAAACAAGTTCGGCATTAGCTTTTGCAAAAAAAAATTACAAACACGTTATATACATCGACTTTCACAAGCACAACGAACTGATAGAAATTTTCAATGGCTCATTAGACATTGACAATATAACATTCATGATTTCCGCCAACATTCCAAATGCAAAATTTGAGCCACATAATACATGTATTATTTTTGACGAATTGCAAGAATGTCCGAGAGCACGAACATCACTCAAATATTTTCATCTTGACGGCAGATATGACATAATATGCACTGGGTCACTATTAGGAGTCAGTGGATACAAGAACGAAAAAAGTGCGCCTACTCCCGTAGGCTTTGAGCATATAGTAAACATGTATCCCATGGATTTTGAAGAATGGCTATGGGCCAATGACATACAGCCAGATGTTATAGATATATTGAGAGACCATCTGAACAAAGAGAAACCGATACCAGAACCACTTCACAGCAAACTAAGAAAATTAATGTTGCAATACATCGTTATTGGAGGGATGCCAGCCGCAGTACAGACCTTTTTTAACACACACAACATCAACCAAGTGGCATCAGTACAACGGAGCATAATATCAGAATATAAAGACGATATGATAAAATATGCCCAGACACCCGACAAGTCTAAAATACGAGAATGTTTTGAGTCGATACCGTCACAACTTAGCAAAGAAAACAAGAAATTCTCATATTCCAATGTACGCAAAAACGGTAGGAGCAAAGACTACATAGGCTGCCTGCAATGGATTGAAGATGCAGGAATGATACGCCGATGCTACAACCTACAAACACCTGAACTACCATTAGAAGGCAATTACCTCCGAGAATGTTTTAAGGTATATATGGCAGACACAGGACTATTTGTAAGCATGCTTGACGATGGGTCGCAAGCAGACATACTGCAAGGCAAGCTATACACCTACAAAGGTGCTATATTTGAAAACGCTCTTGCTGACATCCTCGGCAAGATGAATAGAAACCTATATTATTTTCGCAAAACAGACAGTTTAGAAATTGACTTTTTTATACGATATAACGGCGATTGCACTCCTTTGGAGTGCAAAGCTACGACAGGCAACACCAAATCGCTACAGACCATTTTGAAGAACACAGACAAATACCATATATCCCACGCCTTGAAGGTTGGCGACTACAATATAGGACGCAAAGACAAGATTCTCACACTACCTTTCTACATGACATTTTTGCTCACAAACAAATAACTTACCACTTACAAAACAAGTCGCTCAGCATACTACTACTAAGCGACTTGTTTTTTTATTTTATTAGCACTTTATAAACTTTGCAAAAACGATATGCTCTTGTGAATAAATGTGTACATCACTTGATCTTCGTCGACAAAAGGCACAACCTTGCGATATTTTGAGACGAGGTCTTCGACAATAGGACTACTTTTCAATGGACGGCGGAACTCAAGCGCTTGAGCGGCGTTGAAAAGCTCAACGGCAAGAATACGTTCAACATTTTGAATCACCTTGTAGCACTTAGTGGCTGCATTAGCACCCATGCTAACGAGATCCTCCTGATTTTGGCTGCTGGGTATACTATCAACAGAGGCTGGAGTAGCAAGCTGCTTATTTTGACTTGCCACGCTGGCAGCCGCATATTGAGGTATCATAAAACCACTATTAACACCTGGCTTGGCCACCAAGAAAGAAGGAAGAGAGCGCTTGGCATCGATAAGCTGATAGGTACGACGTTCACTAATACTACCCAATTCAGAAAGTGCGATAGCGAGGAAGTCAAGAACGAGAGCAAGTGGCTCACCATGAAAATGACCACCACTAATTACCATATCCTCATCAGGAAGGACGATAGGATTATCGGTAGTACTATTTATTTCAGTCTCTATAACAGAAGCCACATAAGCAAAGGTGTCCTTTGCTGCGCCATGTACCTGAGGAGCGCAGCGGAAGCTGTAAGGATCTTGTACATGAGCTTTGTGTTGCTTGATAATCTCACTACCTTCAAGGTTGCGACGTACATTGGCGGCAGTCTGCAGCTGACCTTTGTGTGGACGCACAAGGTGCAAAGCCTCATAGAAAGGCTCTATACGACCGTCGAAGGCATCGAGGCTAAGCGATAGAACAAGATCAGCCTGCTGGCTGAGGCGCTGGGCATAAAGGATGCACCAGACAGCGTATGCACTCATAAATTGAGTACCGTTAAGCAATGCAAGTCCCTCTTTGCTTTGCAAGGTGATAGGCATCCACCCCAACTCAGTATAAACCTCTTTTACATCTTTGCGAACGCCTTTATAATATACATCACCCATACCAAGAATGGCTGGCAACATAAGATTGGCGAGCGGACATAAGTCGCCACTGGCACCCAACGAGCCTTGTTGATAAACGACAGGCAAGACGTCATTGTTGTAACAATCTATGAGGCGCTGAACCGTCTGCAACTGAGCGCCACTATAGCCAAAGCTAAGATTTTGAGCCTTGAGAAAGAGCATTAGCCGGACGACATCTTGTGGTACTTCATCACCCATGCCGCAAGCGTGGCTCATAACGAGATTTTTTTGGAGCTGGCTGAGTTGTTCTTTGCTGATGCTAATATTACATAGCGAGCCGAAACCAGTTGTAACACCATAGATAGGCTCCTTCTGGGTTTCCATCTTGACATCAAGATAGTTGCGACACTTGGTGATGCGAGACTTGGCGTCGTCGGATAGTGCCAGCTGCACATGATTATCGATAATATCCTTAACACGAGCAAGAGTAAGACGCTCGGAGGAGATATAATGTATCATACCTTATTATTTAGAGATATAAACTTATTTTTTTAGATTTTCGTGGGCCTTATTGGCTATGTCGTCGTCGACAAGAATACGACCACAATGCTCGCATACGATAACCTTCTTGTGCATCTTAATTTCAGTCTGACGTTGTGGAGGTATCTTGCTAAAGCAACCGCCACAGGCGTCACGATCGATAGTAACAACACCAAGACCATTACGGGCGGCTTTACGCAAACGCTTATAGGCTTTAAGGTAGTACTCCTCTATATACTGTTCCTGTTCTATCGACATTGCACGTAGACGTTCCTCATCTTTCTGAGTCTCACTGACAATGTCTTCAAGTTCTTTTTCTCTTACAACCAAATCAGCACGAAGCATTTCCAACTCTTCGGTAGCTTTCTTGATTTCCTTTTTCTTTTCTTCTATGCAAACGGTAGCCTCTCTGATTTTTTTTTCGCGATACTCAATATCGGTTTTCTTAAAATCGACCTCTCTGCCAAGGGCCGCGAACTCGCGATTGTTTCTTGCACTATTGTTCTGTTGTTCTTCAAACTTTTTAATTTCAGACAGGTCTACTTTCTTTTCGTTTTCATGCATCGCAATCTCCAAACTCTTTTCCTTAATTTCTTTTTCCAACTTTTCGATGCGTGTCTGCTTTCCAGCTATCTCGTCTTTACAGTCCTCAATAGTATGAGGCAACTCGCCACGAATGAGACATATCTTGTCAATCTCGGTATCAACACATTGCAACGTATAAAGAGCAACAAGACGCTTTTCTACAGCGACATCCACATCAAGTTGTGGTACAGTTATGGGAGCTTCTTCCTGCTCTACCTTCTTAGTGACAGTTTTTTTTGCCATAGTATCGTTATTAAATGATTATAAACATACAAAAGAAAGTCGCCAAACCGCCAACAAGCTATAAATAAAACACATAGCTATTCATTGCGGTCGATATACGGCACACAAATGTACTAAACTTTTCTGAAATAGCGGAAAAAATTACCTCTTTTGCGAATTGTTCAGTTTCAAAATGTCCTGCATCAACAAGTATTATCCGTTCTTCAGCTTGTTGAAAATCATGATATTTCAAATCGCTGGTAATAAAAATATCAGCATTAGCGGTGATAGCATCAGACAGCAAGAAACCGCCCGCCCCTCCACATATCGCCACACGAGATATTTGCTGTCGACATGGAGCCGATATACGCAAACAGGGAATATTCAATGTACGTTTAACGAATAAAACGAATGATTCAAAGGGCATTGGAACAGGCAATTCGCCAACCATGCCAGCACCAACGTCTTCTCGGCCAAAAGCGGGACTAAGTATACGACACTGTGTAAGCCCCAGCCGCTGCGACAAAATACCATTAACTCCTTGAGACAAGTTATCAAGATTGGTATGAGCTGCGTATACGGCTATATTGTTTTGTATTAGCTTGTATAACATACGGCCTGTAAGGTTAGCAGTAGTGATACGCTTTACCCCCCTGAAGATAAGAGGGTGATGTGTAACAATCATATTACAATGATTGTCGATACACTCATCAATGACTGCTGGCGTAACATCCAACGCCACCAGCACTCCTTGGCATGTGCAATCCTGGTTGCCGACCAAGAAGCCAGCATTATCATACTCTTCTTGATATTCAGGATGAAAAACATCATCGAGATACTGCACAACGTCTTTTATAAGCATATTATTTATCATTAAGGTTAAAAATGCAAAATTATAAAAAAAATGCAGATTTGCAAAAAAACAAACTGACACATCTGCCACTCTGCCACACCACGACTGCCAAATAGCAAACACAGGGAAAGCGACAATGACAAAATGACACATGGAAGCATTTTGGCACAAAAATAACATAAATATTTATGTGTGCAATAACGAAGCACAAAGTTCAAAAATAAAACAACCAAAAACATATTACTAACATGAACATTCAACCATTAGC
>JAZRVD010000244.1:0-6395 GCA_045598945.1 Bacteroidales bacterium
GTTTACACCGTGGATACGAGAAAGAAACAGTCTACATGAACGGAAATTTGAGCATGAGTGCGTTGAATATGCCGACAATAAATCCCAGCACGGCGCCGAACCACACTATGGCGTTCAGCTCTTTCTTTGCTATCTTGAGAATGATGTCTTCCACCTCCTCGATGTCCATCTCGTTGATGCGGCTTTCAACTATGCGGCGTATGTCGAGGGCTGCCAGGATGCGGGGCATCTGCTGCTCTACGGTGGTGCAATAGACGTTGAGGACGGACTGCTTGAGACTTTGCAACATAGCCTGCTTGCCTTCGAGGAGCTTGGCGACAGGTGTGGAGAGGATGTTGGAGAGTCCGCCTTGCACCATGTCGCCCACCATAGCTTCGGAGTGGTTGGCGAGCAATTCGTCGATGTTGGTCTGGAGGAGTTCTTCCACCTTACCACGAAATATGCTGAGTCCTATGGCGGGTAAGCCACCTTTGTTGATGACATGTTCCACCGCCATGCCGGCTATCTTGGTGCCAAGGCCTGAGTGGGAGAGCTTGTGGCTGACGGTGGCGGTGAGCCTCTGTGCGGTGGTAGACTCTAACTGACGCATCTGCTCTGACGAGAGGAGTTTGGCGAGTGCCTCGCGGAGTGTGTCGGAGGAGGTGGCGAAGCGGTCGACATACTGCGACACGGCATTGAGCACCTTGTCCTTCATCTCGTCGCTGAGGAGTGTCTGCTGCATGACGGCCTCGTTCATAAGGTTTTCGCTCACCGCCTCGCCGATAGAGGCCGAGATGCGGTAGCGCTCTTTGGGTATAAGTCCCGGTGTGAAGGGCAGCTTCTTGCCAAAAAGGTATTTAGGCTTGACGGGATGGAAGAGCATTCGGATAGCCACGTCGTTGGTAATATAGCCTATAAGTGCGCCAAATAGCGGAGTAACAATATATTGTAACATAAGCGACATATTTTTTATCAATGCAAATGTACAAAGATATTGCAAACTATTGCACTTTATTGTATGGCTGTTGATACACTTTATTAGCATTGTGCTTGTATACCGTATAATAACACGCCATATCGACATTTTTGCAGACGCCAACGGCTGTTGATAAAAGATGTGTACAAGTAACATACAAAAAAGGTATCTTTGCAATTCATTTTAACACATATATTTTGATGAAATATTCTATAAGTTTTTGCCTGCTATTATGTGTTGCACTGTCTGCCATGGCACAGCGCACCATTAGTGGCACCGTAACAGGCGCCGACGACGGGCTGCCGCTGATAGGTGCCACGTTGCAGATAGAGGGCACCGGCAAAGGCACCGTTACCGACATTGACGGACACTACACCCTGCAAGTAGGAGAGAGCAAGACCATAACAGTGTCGTTTATCGGCTACGAGCGACAGCGTATAGCCATAACAGCCGCCACGCAATACGACGTGGTGCTGAAGCCATCTGCCTCCATGCTCAACGAAGTGGTGGTAACGGGCATGGCGGTGAAACGCGAGCAGAAGTCATTGGGCTACGCAGTGCAGCATGTGGCGAGCGACGAGCTGACGCAAGCGGCTGCCGACAACGTGGCCACAGCATTGCAGGGCAAGATGGCAGGCGTGCAGATATCGCAAGCCGGCGGTGCCGTGGGCGCCTCGCAGCGCATAGTGATACGCGGCAACTCATCGTTTACCAACAACACGCCCATGATAGTTGTGGACGGAATACCGATGAACAACGACGAAATAGGCATAAACACCGGCATAAGCCCGCGCCGCGGACTTGTAGACGCTGGCACTGGCCTCGCCGACCTCAACCCCGAAGACATAGAGAGCATATCGGTGCTGAAAGGTGCCTCGGCGGCCATCTACGGCATGAGGGCCGGCAACGGCGTACTGCTGATAACCACCAAGAAAGGCGACAAGCGGAAAGGATTGACAGTAAGCTACGACGGCAGCCTGACCTTTGACCACATATACTGCCTGCCCAACCTCCAAAACCTCTACGGACAAGGCTACTACGGCTATGAATACATGTACAACAAGTTGAAGAGCGAGGGCTATTTCGCCGATCCCAACCTGAGCTATGCCGAGTTTGCCACCGGCAACTGGCAAGGCTGCCGCTACGACGAGAACGGAGTGCTGATGGATGGCCAATACTTCGGCTACGGCTACAGCTATCTCGACGGCATGGGCGGCGGCGTGAACGATGCTGTTGACGAGAGCTGGGGGCCGCGTCTCGACATAGGGCTGAAGATAAAGCAGTACAACAGCCCCGTGATCAACGGCGTGCGCCAAGCTACCGACTGGGTATCGCACCCCGACAACATGAAAGACCTCTTCGACATAGGCTTCTCGCAAAACCACCTTTTCGCCGTCAGCAACAGCGGCGAACACGGCTACTACCGCGCCGCCATAGGCTACCGCGGGCAGAAAGGCACAATGCCCAATACCAGCATGCAGCGCTACAACGCATCGCTGACTGGCAACTACCAGATAAACGACATTTTCTCTTTCGATGGCAAGATGTATCTCACCCACAGCAATAGCGACAACTTGATGTCGACAGGATATAGCTGTCAAAATCCCATACAATCCATGTTTCAATGGTCCGCCCGTCAGATAGACGTCAGCGACCTGCGCAGGAACTACAAAGCCATCGACATCTACGGCAACAGTTACAACTGGATTTCGGCCTATCACACCAACCCGTTCTACATACTTTACAACAACACCACCAGCCTGAGGCGCGACAGAATGATGACAAGCGGCTCGCTGCACGCCAAAGCCACCGAATGGCTGCGCTTCGAAGCCCGCATAGGCTACGACAGCTATTTCAACAGCTTAAATACGCACATACTGAAAGACTACGACTACATCAACGGCAAACTGTCTACACTCGACCAAACCAACCGTGAGTTTAACGCTGACTTTATTGGCTACATCGAAAAACGCTGGGACAAGATAAGCCTCAACGGACTGTTCGGCGCCAACTACATAGACTACAAATACAGCCTCACATCGATAGAAAGCAACGACGCTACCGGCCTGACCATTCCGGGACTCTTCACCTTCAGCAACATTGCCGGCGCCCCCATAGTGGAGACCGACCACAGCCACATACGCAGCAACTCGCTATACGCCAACATTGTGGGCGGTTGGCACGACCAGGTGTTTTTAGAGGCGAGCCTGCGCGGAGACTGGCACTCGACCCTCACCACGTCGTTCTTCTACCCATCGCTGTGCGGCAGCTGGGTGCTGACAGAGAGCTTCCCCGCCTTGCGCGGCAAGGTGTTGGACTACCTGAAACTGCGCCTCAACTGGGCCAACATCGGCGGCGCCACAACGGCATACACCTCCGGGTCATACTACTCGGCATCCTCGTCGACGATAGCCGGCATATCGCAGTTCTATCTGCCCAACACCTACGCCAACCCCAATCTGCGGCCCGAAAACATCAACACATCAGAGATAGGCTTCGAGTCGTCGTTTCTCGACAACCGCCTGCGTCTCGACCTCTGCGGCTACTACCGCACCACCACCGACCAGATAATGGCCATACAGGTATCCGCATCTACAGGCTACCAATACAAGATGATCAACGCCGGCAACGTGCGCAACGCAGGCTTCGAGGCCATGCTCGCCGCCGACATTGTGCGCCAGCCCAACCACGGATGGCGTTGGACGACGTCGCTGAATTTCAGCCTCGACCGTAGCAAGGTGATAGAGCTTGCCAACGGCATGGAGACATACCTCCTCGCCACAAACAACGCCAGCCTCTACGCCAAAGTGGGCGACTCGTGGGGCACCTTGATGGGCAGCGACTTTAGATACAACGACAAGGGCGAGGCTCTGGTGGGCGCCGACGGCTTCCCTCTCATTGACGAGAACAAGACCATAGGCAACATACAGCCCGACTGGCTGATGGGCTGGAGCAACGAAATAAGCTACCGCTCGCTGTCCTTCGGCTTTCTGCTCGACTTCCGCCACGGCGGCGATTTCTACTCCGGAACACAAGGCTGTTCGGTGTACTCCGGTGTCAACAAAATGACCATAGAGAACAATATACGCGAGGATGGTGCCATCTTCGGCACCAACTTTGCTACCGACTACACCTTTGTACATGAAGACGGCACCCCGAACACCACAGCCGTAGACCCTCGCGAGGCAGCTATCATTTTCTCCAGCACCAACAAATCCAACGTTATCGACGGCTCCTTTCTCAAGCTGCGCGAGATGCACATCACCTATCAGCTGCCACAAAAATGGATAAGCCGCCTGCATTTGCAAGACGCCAAGGTGTCGCTCGTTGCCAACAACGTGGCAATACTATGGCTGCACTCGTCCAACAAGACCAACATAGACCCCGAAAGCAGCTTCGGCAGTAGCCTCGGCATGCAAGGCTTCGAGACAGGCTACTGCCCACCATCGCGCAGCATTGGCTTAAAACTCAACTTACTTTTCTAACACCTTCACAATCATGAAAAATCATTTGATATATATCGCCTTCGCCACAGCTCTCTGCATAAGCTGCACCAAGAGCTTTGACGACATCAACACCGACCCCGACAGACCTCGGCCTACCGACGTACCGCCAACCAACATAATGAGCTACTGCGAGAGAGTGTTTGCTACTAATGTTTACAACAGCGTAGACGGCTTCATGACCTTTGGCAGCTACTGCGGTCAGGTGGCTCTAATAAGCTACCCCATAGCAAACTACTACGGAGCGACGCAAGACATCGAAGAGATATGGTCCAACGGCTACGCCACCATCAACAACCTGCAAGTCATCATCGAACACCCCAAGGCCCCCACCAACCTGCGCGCTGCCGCCACCATACTGCAGTGCAACATCTTCGCCACCCTCACCGACATCTTCGGCAACATACCCTACAACGAGGCATGCCAGATAGAGCACAACTTCATACATCCACGCTACGACAACCAGCACGAGATATACACCGCCGTACTCGCCAAACTCAAGACAGCCGTCGAGACACTCTCCGCCACAGGCGGTGAGATAGGCGTAGGCGACATACTGCTCGGCGGCGACCCGCAACGCTGGCGCCAATACGGCAACGCACTCAGGCTACGCATGGCAGCACGCATGACACAGGCGGCACACGACGAAGCCGAAGAGGTCTTTGTCGACGTGCTGTCCACCCCTGACGGCATACCGCAAAGCAACGCCGACAACATATTCTTTACCGCATGGGGCAGCGAATACGCCGAGCCCATGGCGGCGGCATACCTCAGCCGTCCTGGCGATTTTGCTATCAGCAACATTATGATAGACGAACTTGAAGCCCTCAACGACCCTCGTCTGCCCATCTATGCCGACATCACTGCCGACTACCTCGCTGGTGCCTCCAACGAGCCATACGTAGGCTACACCATAGGTATGGCTATTGGCACCAGCCGCGCCGCCACCTCGCCTATAGGCGAACGCTTCGTACACAAAAACGACATAGCCGGCCTCACCCCCATAGTGCGCTCGTGCGAATGCTACTTCGCCATAGCCTACGCCGCCTCGCAAGGCATAGCCACACCCGGCTACACCTTCCAATCAGCCTACGAGACAGCGGTACGCCTCTCACTGTCGGAAAACGACATCGCCGACAACATCATTAAAGACTACCTCGCCACCTCGGCAGCCTTCAACGGCACACAAGAGCAGCTCTTCACACAATGGTGGATAGCATGCTTCAAAAACAACATAGAAGCCTGGAGCCTCTTCCGCATGAGTGGCTACCCATCAAGCAACGTCATCGCACCTACCACCACCTACCACCAAAACCGCCACAACACCCCGCCCTTCGCAATGCCCTACCCCTCCACCGAAGCAGCTCTCAACACCCAAAACTACAACCGCGAAGCCGCCTGCGAACAAGAGCAGTTCTGGGGCAAACGCATGTGGTGGGACAAACGCGAAGGCGTACACTAAACAACAGCCACACCACATCACCACTGCGCTTATACTTTCACTGACCCACCACAACGGTTATACATACCTTGCCCCACCACACCTACACATACACCTCTACCACAGCACCTCCTTTTCCGTCCCACCCCCTACGTCTCACAGCTCCACCCACCCCTTGCCTCCCACAATGCCACAGTAAAAACCCTTCTTTCAATCCTACACACACATCTCTACAACGCTCCAATCGAATAAAATTAGTTAATAATACTGCGCAAAAACAGAAGATTTGCATCTTGTATTTAAGTATTATTAACTATTTTTATATACTGCCGTTGAATAAAAACATGCATTTTTATATACTGCCACTGAATAAAATCATACAAATTTATATACTGCCACTGAATAAAAACATGCATTTTTATATACTGCCACTGAATAAAATCATACAAATTTATATACTGCCACTGAATAAAAACATGCATTTTTATATACTGCC
>JAZRVD010000245.1:0-4036 GCA_045598945.1 Bacteroidales bacterium
GGCACCACCAAGCGTTTCCTCACCTCGTATGGCATCACTGAAGCTATGCAGCTCGACAACAAGTTGGTCCACGAGCTGCGCTCTCTCAAGATTGATGTTCTCAAAGATGAGATGAACGCCAGTCAGCTTACCCGTATAAAGTATGCCTCCAAGTATGCCAACTGCTCTAACTATTGGAAATACACCGGCGAGCAGAACAAGGCTCTCCGCAAACTCGGCACCAAGCGTGTTAAACAACAGATTGAGAAGGATTACAGAGATTGGGCTAAAAATCAGCCAGCTAAATATGGTCAGGCTCTCGGTCTTATCAAAAATGCTTATGAGGCACGCCGTACCTATCGCGAGACAATGCTTTATCTGAGCGAAGGCCTTATTATGGGTACTGAGCTTCCCTTGGAGGCATACGTCCTGGGTCTCAAAATAGAGAAGGCTATCGCCGCTGAAGACCCCGATGAGGGCGAGAAAATTCTTGCCGCAACTCGTGCCATGGCCGCCGAATTCTACAAGGATTTCGACGAAAATGTGGAGAAACGTCTCATGAAGACCCTTTGCCCTTATATCTATGCTCGTATGGACAAGGCTTTCTTCCCTACAAGCCTCAATATCTATGAGCGTCGTAAAGGCCTCTTTAGCCGTCGTCATGGCTTTGAAAGTTTCGATGAGATGATCGACGACTATTTTGCCAACTCTATATTCTCTGACGCTGAGTCTTTTGCCGCTTTTGCAGAAAATCCTTCCCTCAAGGCTCTCTACAACGACCCATTGTTTATTGTTGGCAAGGAGTCTTACGAGTTGTATCTCGATGTGGCTAACCAGATGAAGGCCGCTGGCAAGGACAATCTTGCTCGTGGCATGCGCTACTTCACCGATGGCGTTATGAAAATGTATGCCGGCTCGCGCCTGTGGGCTCCTGATGCTAATAGCACTATACGTTGCAGCTATGGCAATGTCAAGTCCTATTCTCCTGCCGATGGCGTGCAATACGACTACTATACCACTCTGCGCGGCGTGATGCTCAAAGAAGATGCCGACGATCCAGAGTTCCAGGTGCCTGAACGTCTCAAACAGCTCTACAAGGCCGCCGACTACGGCCGCTACGCCAACGCCAAAGGCGAGCTGCCTACATGCTTTATCACTACTAACGACATTACCGGCGGCAACAGCGGCTCGCCTGTTATCAACGCCAAAGGCGAGCTTATTGGCTTGGCTTTCGATGGCAATGGCGAGGCTATGAGCGGCGATATCGATTTTGAGGAAAACTTGCAGCGTTGTATCTGTCTTGACACTCGTTACATGCTGTGGGTTATCGACAAGTTTGCTGGCGCTACCAATCTTATTGAGGAAATGGACATCGTAGAACGTTAGGCTACGATAGTCGAGATTATAACAAAAAAAGGACATCCGTTATAAAGCGGATGTCCTTTTTTTACTTGTATATGTGTGCTATAGCTCTTGTCCGTTCTCCAATATGTTGAAGGTTAGAGTGGCTGTCTCGTCGTCTACTACCATTCTTGTCATGCCACCCATTATCAGGGGCAGGTTCTTTGCCTCGTGTCCGGAAGGTATGCCATACATGATGGGTATGTTGAGCGGAGCGAAGTATTTGGCTATAATCTTGTCCAAAGTAACGTCCATGCCCTGTGTGCAGCTGCTAAACTCGCCTATTACCACCCCTTTTATCAGCGACAGCTTACCACTCATCTGCAAGGCAAGCAACATGCGGTCGATGGCGTAGTATGCCTCGCCGGTCTCTTCTATGAACAGTATGGCGTCGGTGGTGTTGAGGTCGAATGGTGTGCCGCAAAGAGAATAGATGAGCGACAGGTTGCCGCCTACAAGGCGCCCTTCGGCAATGCCTTTTACGCAGTTGTCATTAGTGGCTATGCTTAGCTCGCTGTAGCTGCCAAACAAGGCGTCGTGAAATTTGTTTAACGACTCTTGGTCGTTGGTCATCCTTTTTATCATGGGGCCGTGAATGGTCATCATGCCAAGGTTGTTAAAGGTTATATGCAGTGCCGTAACGTCGCTGTAGCCTATTATCCATTTGGGACTGGTGTAGAGCTTGCTGTAGTCTAAATGGCTGAGCAACTGGGCGCTGCCATAGCCTCCGCATGCCATTATGATGGCATGTACCGACGTGTCGTCTATCATCTCTTGCATCGCCGACACTCTCTCTTCCAATGTGCCTTGGTAGCGTCCGTCGCAGACACTGGCTTGTAGGTTGCTTGCCTCTACTACTGTCAGCCCCCAGCTTTTCAAGGTCTCTATGCTTGTCGCCATTTCGGAATAGACCATATTGTTGGCACTGTTGCATATCGCTATCTTGTCGCCAGCTTTTAGATATGGTGGACGGGTGATGGTGGTTATTGGTGTCTCTGGTGTGTCGTATATATAGTTGTTTACATATACAGTCTCGTATATAGTATCTTTTTCGCAGGCTGTAAATAGTATTGCAAGGAGCAATACGGAGAGGATTGATCTATAGTTCATCTTTATGATAATGTTAGGTTGTTTTGTCGTTTTTTTTTGTTGTCTGACGTGTTGTCGTAGAGGTTTATCTTGGGTAATGGATTGCTGGTGTTGATTTTGTCTGTCCGATATTTGGATTAACCTGTTTGTTACTCTACACTATCGCCTCTATCAATGTGCGGCCGTTTAGTTCTACTGGTGGCAGCAAGCTCGACTTCTTTGTCTTGTTGAAACAGAAACTTACCATGTAGCCGGTTTGAAGATTGTAACGTTCAAGATATTCGGCAAGCTGTTTTTCGCCTCGCTCGTTATACGATTGTCCTCGCCAGATCTTCAACTCCACGATGTACTGCTGACCGAGGTAGTCTATGATGATGTCGGTACGAGTGAGGTCGCGAGTCTGTGCCTCGCAGTAGTAATTGCCAATACCGTTGATAATAGGGCGCAGGTATGTAAGGAAAATCTTTCTGCCGTTGTCCTCTATAAACTGGACGACGAGCCCCGGGCGAAAAATCTCGTTGAAGTGAACGCAGAATCGCCCTATGAGATGTCGCATATCTATAAGGCCGTCATGGACGAATTGGGGCTTGTCCATCTGACCAAGGGTGAATATTCTTGACGTCTCATTCTCTCCGATAAACAGATTGTACAGACGCATCTCCATAAGGCGGCAGGCTATTGCAACAGTTCCATTGTTGTTGGCAAGGAAGTTGAACATCAAGCCTATCTGCAGGTATTTCTCATCGGTATGGAATGTTCTAATTTTACCCTCAAAGAGGATGTTCCGCAGCAATTCCTTGAGTTCTGGGTACTGGTCAAGTTTCTTGACCATGTCGTCGAACAGCGTATTGCGCTCAACAAGAAGATTATGTGTTGCCTTCAGCACTCCTTCCTTGTCCCATGTGTACTGTTCGGCATCGATAATCTGGCAGATACGACTCACAAGGAATGGATAGCCGGCAGTATAGTCGCGTATCATCTGAGCCACGAATACTTCGTCAAACGACAGGTTGTGATCTGCTTTGTAATCTGCCAGCATACGGGCAATACCCTCTACCGAAAGGCTCATATCCACATCGAAGGGTACTGCAATGTTCCATGGCGAGTTATACTGATGATCCTCTTCCGAGCGCATCTTCAGTTTGAGATCCTTGATGTCATAGACACCTGCGAGGATGACACTCTGGAAGGTGTTGTATCTATTGCGTGTTAAGAACATCTTTCTCAGCACACCGAGAAATTTGACAAAGCCTTCGTTACTGCTTGCTTGATCCACCTCGTCAATCAGTATAACAACAGGTTTTTCAGAGATACCGCACAAGCGGTTTATCATCTTTGTGAAATTTGTTGTTGATATTTTCTCTCCTGTGGATGTTGTAGCTTCTTCTAAAAACGCCTGAACTTCTGCTGAGGCACCATTCACTGAAGATTCCGTCAACAGTGAATCAAGAAACTCTATAGCAACTGTTGATGCTGTTGAAAATGTTTCATCATCCAGTCCCTCGAAACTGATGCTAAACACGCTATAGTCGTCTCTCAGATAATCTGACAAAGCCTCCAGCGTAGT
>JAZRVD010000246.1:0-20896 GCA_045598945.1 Bacteroidales bacterium
ATATTTGTTTTCTTGCTCATTTTCTTGTTCATTTTCTTGCTCATTTTCTTGTTCATTTTCTTGTTCATTTTCTTGTTCATTTTCTTGTTCACTCGTCTTTGCAATCGCTTGTAGTTCAGTTAGATTAGTATTCTTGTTTTCTTGCTCATTTTCTTGTTCATTTGTCTTTGGAATGAACATGGTCAGTTGTACCTCTTGAATATCCAGTTTGTTTTCCAGCAATGGTACATTCCATCCAGCCTTTTCCCAAGCGCTGAGTATTTTTGGGAAGCCTGAACCGATGTTTTCACCATAACCTATCATACGAAGCATGTGTTGCATACGTGGATTGCGGGCTTTGGAATTTCCGCCTTCAATAATTTTGGCAATAGGCAACTTCAACGTGCCAGGATTGCGCAAGATAAGGCAATCGTCATGTTTTTCTATGCGAAGAATGCCGCCGGACACGAAAAAATCAGAGTGAATGATTGCATTTGTGAAAGCTTCTCTAACAGCCTTATGTTGTAAGGTGTCGTCCTGTCTTTGTATGCCTTCCATTATGAAAGGACGAGGAAGGTCAAAGGTGAGTTTAGGCATGACTATGCGGAAGAATTGGTACAAATTGTTTTCCCATCGTCCGTCATAAGTAAGTCGATCGCTATAACGTTCCTCTCCTACGAGGTGTGTCATATCTATATAGTCCATACGAAAGTTTGCAAAACGCTCGCTTACAGAGAGCCCTTTGCCGAACATCAATAATCCTGCAACAGTTAGCCCTTCTCTGCCTGTGGTCCTGTCAACAGTATATCCTGCTAAGTTTTTTAGAAATGTCTTGTCATCTACATCATTCCATACGTGATCAGCATTGAGTGTACGAAACTGCGTACGATACCCATGGAGAGTATTCAAGTCTATGTCGTCCATAGTATATCCGTCTATTAGTGCACCGTCGCTGCCGTCTTCGTTAGAGTCGCGTATCATCGCCTTAATCTCTGATTCTGTGCAATGGTAGTCGCCCTCGTGGTTGCGTTTGTATGTCCCCTTGTATACATTTTCGTTGAGAAAGATAGGTTTTACTCGCCAATCAGCTTGAGGTACATTAATGTAGATGATTTCTTTGCTACCAATTCGTATCACTCCTACATCACTATCAATTAGGATATTTGCATTCACCTTGTTGCTATTGATGGTGTCCCATAATTCTTTTTTCATCTTTCGAGAGTTCTCAACGCCTGTGATGGTGAATCGTAGGGTAGGATTTTTTTCTTTCTGATCCTCTTTTACGCCGAGCAATATTGTGCCTCCGATAGTATTTGCAAATGCAGAGTATGATTCCCATACAGATTTTGGTATAGATTTTTGAGCCTCTTTACATTCCAGGGTAACTCGCTCTCCGCATAGGAGCAACTGTTTTATGTCATCTATGTTCATTTTGCTTCGTCCTTTATTTTTGTCTTACATCATCTTTTTGAGCTTTGCCACTGCGGCGTTGATCTCATCTTCCAGGCGTTTAATCCGCCCAAGGATCACCTCGGGCAGCTCGTATTCCCAATCGTGCTTCATGATTCTTCTGTTTTATTCAATTGGGCTTCCAGTTCTTCAATGGTAGGGATAAGTCCTTCCACTTTTGTTGGATAGAGTTTTTCGAGTTCGTAGGCGGAGATACCAATGGGTTGGTTGCTGCCTTCGAGGGCGTACTGCGCCAGGGTGTTGTCCTTGGACTTGCAGACCAATAGGCCGATTGTGGGATTGTCGTCGGGACGTTTCATCAAATGATTACATGCCACAACATAGGTTCCCAGCTGACCTACATCGCCAGGCGAGAATTTGTCCACCTTCACCTCTATCACCACATAGCATCGCAGGTTGAGGTGGTAGAACAAGAGGTCGATGAAGTTCTCTGTCCCGCCAATCTCCAGACGGTATTCTTTCCCAACATAAGCAAAGCCTGTGCCCAGCTCGAGCAGGAAGTCGGTGATGTTGGTTAGCAGTGCCTTCTTGAGCAGCGTCTCGTTGTAGCGCCCCGTGATGCCAGCAAAGGCAAAGTTGTAAGGATCTTTGGTCAGTTCTCGTGCCAGATCGCTCATCGGCTCGGGTAGCGTGTGGGCAAAATTGGTCACGGCTTTGCCCTCCCGCTCATAGAGATCGGTGTCGAGGAAATTGAGCAGCATGGCCCGGCTCCAGCCATATTCCACAGTCTTGCGGACATAAAAAAGGGCCCGGTCTTTATCATGCATGAATCGGTCAATTATATAACGATAATGCCCCCATGGCACAGCAAAAATATCCACATCGGCATATTGCTCCACAACTTGTGGAGTGGTTGACGTTTTCGTTGCGGGTAATTGCTCCACAATTTGTGGAGCATTTGGGGTATAATCCTGAAATAAAAGATAGAAATTCTTCATATACAGGATGTTGGAAACGGAGAAGCATGTAGCTCCAGGCAGCTCCTTCTTCAAGTCTTCACTTAGATTTTTAAAGAATTTGCTGCCCCATCTTGCATCTGCTTTTCGTCGAACAATGTCGCGACCCAAAAGCCAATAATACTTCAGTTGCTCCGTATTCACCCTCATGGCGGCCTTGATCTGACTCTGACGGTAGCGCGATGCCAAGTCTTTCACCCACAGGAGGTAATCCTTATCTGTAATGGTTATATTATTCATAACTACATCATCTTTTTGAGTTCGACCATAGCGGTGTTGATCTCAGCTTCGAGGCTTTCGATTCTCCCAAGGATCATCTCTGGCTTGTCGTATTCCACCTTCACGCGCTCCACCTCTTTGTATTTGTTGATGCTGAGGTCGTAGTCGTTGGCGCGGATCTCTTCCACTGGCACGAGGAACGACTGCTCTTTGCGGCTGCGGTTCTCTTCGCCTTCGAGGTGCCTGTAGCGGGCTATGATGTCGGGTATGTCGTTCTCTTTCACCACGTCGCGCTTGTCGTCGAGGCTGTATCCGTCGGCTTTCATGTCGTAGAACCATACCTTGTCGGTGCCGCCGGCGTTGGTCTTGGTGAAGATGAGTATGGCGGTGCTCACGCCCGAATATGGCTTGAATACGCCGCTGGGCATGGAGATGACGGCTTGCAGACGCTGGCGGTCGACAAGCTCTTTGCGTATGCTCTTGTGTCCTGTGCTGTTGCCGAAGAGCACGCCGTCGGGCACTATGCTGGCGCAGCGGCCGCCTACGGTCAACATTCTTGTAAACAATGCCATGAAGAGCAGCTCGGTCTTCTTGGTCTTGGTGATGGCGAGGAGGCTCTTGCTCACCGCCTCGTTGTCGAGGCTGCCGGCAAAGGGTGGGTTGGCGAGGCAGAGGGTGTAGCGCTCGGTGTCGGTGTTGTCGGTAGAGAGGCTGTCCTTGTACTCTATGTCGGGATTGTCCACGCCATGCAGCATCAGGTTCATCGCCCCAATGCGGAGCATGGTCTGGTCGGTGTCGAAGCCGTGGAGCATTGCGTTCTTGTAGTGGTCGGCGTTTTCTTTCTTCAAGATTTCTTGCTTGTAGTGGTCGGCGACATATTTGGCGCTCTCCACTATAAAGCCTGCCGAGCCCATGGCGGGGTCGCAGATGGTGTCCTTCAGCGTAGGCTCCATCAGCTCTACCATCATGCGTATGATGTGCCTTGGGGTGCGGAACTGGCCGTTGTTGCCGCTGGCGGCCATCTTGCCCAGCACATACTCGTATACGTCGCCCATGGTGTCGCGGTTGTTCATGTCGAGGCTGCTCACCCCTTCAACAATCTTTACCAAGGTGCGGGGGTTGGGAATAAGGAATGTGGCGCTCTCCATAAAGCGGCTGTAGGCACTCTCTTTGCCCTCGTTGATGTTTTTGATGAACACGAAGGCGTCCTTGCTCACGGTGTTGTACATCTTCTCTGCCTCGAAATTGACGAAGGTGTGCCAGCGAAGGTCGGAGTAAGGCACGTCGCGGTCGGTGTCGGGGTTGTGCCAGTTGCCGGCCTTGAAGGTGGGCTCTTTGATGGTGCCGCCGAGGATATTGGCGGCGGCCTCTTTCTTCATTTGTGCGTCGTCGAGCATCTTCATGAAGAAGAGGTAGGTCATCTGTTCAAGGATGGTGATAGAGTTGGTGATGCCGCCTGTCCAAAAGGTGTCCCATATAGCATCGATACGGTTTTTTATTTCGCCTGTTATCATTGTATGTTGGTCTTATTTTGTGTTGTTGTCAAGTTGTAAATGCAATTCGTATTCAACAATAATTTTTTTGTCATTTGTCCGGCATTAATGTTCTTGCTGTTGTCGTTCGTTGCAAACGACTATGCAAATATATATTTTTTTTTTGAATAAAAAACACACACCAAAAGTTTTTTTGCTTTTGGTGTGTGTATATTGCTTGTCGACAGAAAGTATCAATAAGCCGGGAATGCTATTTCGCGCTCTATAACCTGATAAGGCACGTTGTTGCGGTAGATGGTCTGGCGCACCCAGTTGTCGTCCTCGTCGTATTCGTATACATAGCTGTGTTTCCAGTTGAGATGTTCGTCGTAGTTGAACGAGCTCACCTCTACCAGGTTGTTGTGGTCGTCGTAGTAGTAGGTGGTGAGAGCTACGAGGAATTCGTCGGCATCGTAGAAGCGCCATTCAATGCGGTTGCCGTTGTCGTCGTATTTGTAGGTGTAGCGTTGTATTATCTCGCCGTCGCGGTTGTAGAACTCCATCTCGTTGTTGTTGCCCTGCTCGTCGTATTTGTATACGCGCTTCTCGGTAAGGCTGCCGTCAGAGGCGTAGCTCTGCTCTTCAACGATGCGGTTGTTCTCGTAGCGCGACTCTTCGCGTTTTGTCATGCGTTCGCCAAGAAAGACAGTTCTCTCAATGCGGTTGCCGTTCTTGTCGTTGAGGTAGGCGGTGCGGCCTGTCAGCTGTTTCTGGTGGTTGTATTCGTTCCAGCCCAGCGAGTAGCCGTTGACGTCGAAATAGTATGAATACCAGGTGTATTCTTTGTTCTTGGTGCGAAACTTGTCTTGGAAGTTGCCTCGTTTGTCGAAGGTTATAGAGTCGATGCAAATAAGCTGGCGTCCGTTGTCTCTGCCGCCGTGCAGGTTGTAGGTGTATTCGATGACATATATGGCGTTACCGTTGATGCCCATTTCGCTGCGTGAGTTCTGGCGGATGCGGTTGCCGGCCATGGTCGTGCCGGCTATCAGTAGCACTAAGGCTGTTAAAAGAACTTTTTTCATATTTTACCAATCGATTGTGTTTGCTATAACGTTGTTATTTGTTTTCTATTGTATTTGATGTCGTTTTAGGTCGTTTTGTTGCCTGGTTGTTGATGTTGCTGTTAGGATGTTTCATGTAGAAGTAGCGAGGGGTAAGGCATTGAGGGGTGCGTGTCCAGCGTTCAAAGATGCCGTAGATGAAAATGGTAATAGCCCCTGCTATGGTGTAGCCTAACCAGTGCGGTATGTAGCTGCCAAGCCCTTCGGTCTCGGCGACTAAGATAAATGACGACGACACCATGGTCATGAACAGTGCCGGCAGTAGGGTGATGATATGCGGCTTGTTTTTGTGATGCAGGTATACCGTCAGCATCCATAGCGATACGGTGGCAAGCAGCTGGTTAGACCACGAGAAGTAGCGCCATATTGTCTGAAATCCGTCCTTGTTGGCAATAGAGAATACAAGGCCGAGAAGTGATATTGCAAAGATTGGGAGTGCTACAAGTATGCGGTTGAGTATAGGCTTTTGGTTGATGTGGAAACTGTCGGCAACGGTTAGTCGTGCTGCTCTCAGCGCCGTGTCGCCCGAGGTTACGGCAGCGCCTATCACGCCAAGTATCGTGAGGACGGCAAGCCATGCTGGAAACCATTGGTAGGCTATCACGCCCACCATGTCGTTGCCGTCTCTGCCTATGCACAAATCGGCGTGGCTGTGAAAGAAATGCGATGCGGCGGCAGCCCATATAAGAGCTACGAGACCTTCCGCAATCATGGCGCCATAGAATATAGGACGTGTATACTTTTCGTTGGTGATGCAGCGTGCCATAAGTGGCGACTGGGTGGCGTGGAATCCGCTTATGGCGCCGCACGCTATGCTGATAAACATCATCGGGAATATTGGGTTATGCTCTGCGTCGGGATGCTCGTTGCTTATTCCTTCCCATATCTCCGGGATGCTGGGCTGATAGTAGATGAACGCCACTAACAGCGCTACAGATGTTATCAGTATGAGTAAGCCAAATATAGGATATACCTTTCCGATGATTTTGTTGATGGGTAGTATGGTGGCTATGACATAGTACAGAAAGATGACGCTGATCCAGATATATATGCTCCAGGTGGGGAAAAAGTTTTGTTGTATCAGTGTCGCCGGTGTGTTGACTAATACAATGCTTATAAGAATGAGGAGTACTATTGAAAATACTCGCATGATAATGCGTATTTTCTGTCCAAGATAGTGGCCATGGGCTTCGGGCAGCGATTCCCCTCTGTTGCGCAATGAGATGAAACCTGATATGTAGTCGTGTACGGCGCCGCCAAAGATGCAGCCAAAAACTATCCACAGGTATGCCGCCGAGCCAAACTTGGCCCCCATGATTGCTCCGCATATAGGTCCTATGCCGGCAATGTTCAAGAATTGTATGAGAAAGATACGCCATGGCTTCATTGGAATATAGTCTATTCCATCGTTCATGGATGTCGCAGGCGTCTCGTGATTTTCGTTTACGTTTAGGATTTTCTCAATAAATCTTGAATAGATGGCGTAACCCAGTATTAGCAGGACGACAGATATGCAGAAAGTTGTCATTATATTGAAGGGTGTGTGTTTAGATTTCTATGTGTTGTCTGAAGGTTGGGATGACTATGTTGCTGTAACCTTCTTTGGAGAGTATTTGCTTGAAGTTCTCTTGTGTCTCGGCTTCGCCGTGGACGAGGAAAAGGCCTTTCATCTTCTTCTTGTTCTGGCAGCTGATGTATTGCATCATCTCCTTGTAGTCGCCGTGGCCGGAGAGAGACTCGATGCTGCGCAGGTCGCAGCGCACGGAGTATGGACGGCCAAAGATGCTGACGGTCTTGTCGCCACGCATTATCTTGGCACCCAGTGTCTTAGGCTCGCAATAGCCTACGCACAGTATGGTGGTCTTGGGGTTTTCTATGTTGTTGGCTATGTGGTGCTTCACTCTGCCGGCCTCCATCATGCCCGATGCGGAGATGATGATGCATGTCTTGTTGCGCACGTTGAGAGCCTTGGAGGCCTCTACCGACTGGATGTATTGCAAGCGGTCGAATCCGAAAGGGTCGGGGTCTGTCTTTATATAGTCTTCGAGTTTCTCGTTGAAACATTCGGTGTGCAGGCGCATGATGTTGGTGGCCGACACGCTAAGCGGGCTGTCGACAAAGACGTCGATGTCGGGCAGCAGGTGTTTGTTGTGCAGGCGGTCGAGGGCATAGATAATCTCTTGTGCACGACCTATGGCGAAGCTTGGTATGATGAGCTTGCCTTTCTTCTTGGTGCAGGTGTCTAAGACAGCCATAAGCAATTCTTGCTCTGCGTTGTCGATGGTGGTATGCAGGCGGTCACCGTAGGTGGACTCCATGATGAGGTAGTCGACTTGCGGGAAAGGCTCCGGGTTTTTGAGAATGTGCTTGTCGTAGCGCCCTATGTCGCCGGTAAAGCCTATGCGTATCTTTCTGCGTCCGTCCTGTATCTTAAGGAAGACGCACGAGCTGCCGAGTATATGTCCGGCGTCGAAAAACTCTACGCTCACCTCGCCCTCGATGTTGAACTCCTTGTGGTAAGGCACGCTGATAAAGCAGCCCATGCAGGCTTGTGCGTCCTGCAAGGTATATATAGGCTCTACGGGCTCTAAGCCCTGTGCTTGTCTTTTCTTGTTGAAGGTGCGCACATCGGACTCTTGTATGCGTCCTGCATCGGCAAGCATTATGGCGCAGAGGTCGCGTGTGGCGGGGGTGCATAGCACGGTGCCGTTAAAGCCCAGCTTGTAGATGTAAGGTATTAAGCCAGAGTGGTCTATATGAGCATGCGAGAGTATAACGTAGTCTATCTCTTTGGGGTCGAATCCCAGGTCTCTGTTCATCGAGTCGGTCTCCAAACCTTTGCCTTGGTACATTCCGCAGTCGAGGAGAATTTTTAGCCCTTTTTTTGTTGTAATCAGGTGTTTGCTGCCGGTAACTTCTTGGGCGGCGCCTAAAAAATCTATCTTCATGTTGTGTGTATGTGGGGTAAGATGTTTAGTTATTTAGCTAATAATAGACAATTAAAAAAAAATGGCGTATATTGTAAGATGTATAAAATCAATCAACTACGTTTGTTTATGACGTAGTTTGCCATCGTAAAATATCACTTACAAAAATAGTTTTTTTTTTTCAATTTGCTTCCAAAATTATAAACATCTTAAAGTTTTTTGTATCTTTGTATAATTGAATTTTTGTGCATGGAGCAAATAGTGTGTTGAAAATCAAATTACAAGTAAGTTTATGTCGTTGAAAAGGGTAATGGTACTAACGGGAGGAGGCGACTGTCCCGGTTTGAATGCTGTTATACGTGGTATCGTAAAGCGTGCTTCGCAGGAAAAAGACTGGGAGGTTGTAGGCTGTATAGAGTCCTTCAATGGTGTACTCCGTGAGCCTACCGAGATAGAGATTCTCGACGAGAAACGTGTGGAGGGCTTGCAGATACAGGGTGGCACTATCATAGGCACCACCAACAAGGGCGGCCCGTTTGCATGGCCTGTCAAGCAGAGCGACGGCACCTGGACAACGATAGACCGTAGCGACGAGATGATCCGCAAGCTTGGATACTTGGGCGTCGATGCTGTCATCAACATAGGCGGCGACGGTTCGCAGCGCATCTCGCTGGGACTCTCCAAGAAAGGCCTTAACATAGTAGGCGTGCCAAAGACTATCGACAACGACCTCTCGTTGACCGACTACACCTTTGGCTTCCAGACCGCTGTGCAGATATGTACAGAGTCTATCGACAAGCTTGTTACTACAGCGGCGTCGCACAACAGGGTGTTTATCCTTGAAGTGATGGGACGTGATGCAGGTTGGATAGCATTGCATAGCGCCATAGCAGGCGGTGCCGATGTGTGCATCATTCCTGAAATCCCTTACGATGTAAATAAGATAAAAGAGAAGATAGAGCAGCGCTACAACAAGCGCCGCGGCTATTGTATCGTTGTCATTGCCGAAGGCGCCAAGCCCGTAGGCGGCGATGTTACCGGCACCGTTACCGGCGAGGTGGGCTATCAGCATGTGAAGCTTGGCGGCATTGGCGAGCAGCTTGTGGCTGAGTTGAAAGAGGCTGGCGTAGAGCATGATATACGTTGTACCACTCTTGGACACCTGCAGCGTGGCGGCACGCCTATCGCCTTCGACCGTGTGCTGGCATCGGAGTTTGGAGTCCGTGCAATGGAGTTTGTGATGGAGGGCAGGTTTGGTCAGATGGTGGCATACCATCACCCCGACGTGGTGGGAATACCGCTTGAAGAGGCGGTGCGCGAGCAAAACCTCGTGTCTCCCTCCAGCGGATTGGTGCATACGGCAAAGGGGCTGGGCATCTCCTTTGGCGATTGAAAAGATGATAAAAAAAATAATAAGTCAGAATATTATGGAAAACAAAAAGATTAAATCCGCATTAATATCTGTATACTATAAAGATGGATTGGAAGATATAGTGCGAGAACTTGACAAGCAGGGGGTCGTTATTTATTCTACGGGCGGAACATACAAGTTTATTCACGATTTGGGTGTCGAACCTATTGCCGTTGAGAGTCTTACAGGTTATCCTTCGATATTGGGCGGCCGTGTCAAGACGCTGCACCCCAAGGTCTTTGGCGGCATACTGAGCCGTCGCGAGCTTTTCTCCGACGGCGAACAGCTCAAGGAGTATGAGATACCAGAGATAGACTTGGTGATAGTAGACCTCTATCCCTTTGAGCAGACCGTCGCCTCTGTCGCCCCGCATCAGGACATTATAGAGAAGATAGACATTGGTGGCATCTCCTTGATACGTGCCGCTGCTAAAAACTACAACGATGTTGTAATAGTGCCTGCTGTAAATTATTATAAGGAGTTCCTTGATATATATATGCAGCAGGATGGCTCTACAACGTTGGAACAGCGCCGTCGTTTTGCGGCTTACGCTTTCAATGTCAGCTCGCACTACGACACAGCCATCTTTGGCTACTTCAACCAAGAAGAGCAGATACCAGCTTTCAAGCAGAGCTGCCAGCAGGTCAACGCACTTCGTTATGGCGAGAACCCACATCAGAAGGGTGTCTTTTATGGCGACCTCGAAGGCGCTTTCACCAAGCTCAACGGCAAGGAGATATCTTACAACAACCTTGGCGATATCGACGCTGCGTGTTCGTTGATAGACGACTTTGACGAGACGGCCTTTGCCATCTTGAAGCACAACAACGCATGCGGCATGGCTGTTCGCGACACCTTGTTGGACGCATGGAAGGACGCTCTGGCTGGCGACCCGGTGTCGGCCTTTGGTGGAGTGCTGGTAACCAATCGCAAGATAACGAAGGATGTGGCAGAGGAGATGCACAAAATCTTCTTCGAGGTATGTATAGCTCCAGACTACGACGAGGATGCCTTGCAGATACTCAAGGGCAAGAAAAACCGTATCATCTTGAAACGTAACAACTTCAAGATGCACCAGCAGATGTTCCGCAGTGTGCTGAACGGTGTCTTGGTGCAAGACCGCGACAACGTGGTGGCAAAGCCCGAAGATATGAAGAAGAGTGTAACCTCTACCCCTATCACCGAGCAGCAGGCCAAGGATTTGGCTTTTGCCACTATCTTGGTCAAGCACACCAAGAGCAACGCCATTGTCTTGGCAAAAAATCAGCAGCTGTGCGCCTCTGGCACTGGCCAGACCTCGCGTGTCGACGCCTTGCGTCAGGCTATAGCAAAAGCCCAGTCGTTCGACTTTGACCTCAACGGAGCTGTTATGGCGTCGGATGCCTTCTTCCCATTCCCCGACTGTGTTGAGATAGCCCACAAGGCAGGTATCGCTGCCGTGGCGCATCCAGGCGGCTCCATCCATGACCAAGACTCAATAGATTATTGCGAGCAACATAAGGTTGGCATGGCAATAACAGGTGTCCGTCATTTCAAGCATTAGTAATATTCGTTGCATCGACATGATGCGTAGTTCTTTTTTTATAATAAAATTATGGGGTTATTAAATTTTTTCTATAGAGAGTTGGCAATGGACTTGGGTACCGCCAATTCAATCTTAATCTACAATGACCAGATAGTTGTTGACGAACCTTCAATCGTTGCTATAGACAAGCAAACCAATCGTATTGTTGCTGTTGGTGAGAAAGCCAAAGAGATGGAAGGCCGCAACTCCAGCGCAATCATCGAGACTGTCCGTCCGTTAAAGGGTGGTGTGATTGCCGATTTTGAGATGGCACAGCATCTTATCCGCGAGCTTATTGGCAAGACCAATATCAACAGGAATTTTCTTCCACCGTCGCTGCGTATGGTTATCTGCATACCATCGGGTATTACCAACGTTGAGGAGCGTGCAGTGCGCGAGAGCGCCCAGCAGGCCGGCGTCAAGGAGATACGCATGATACACGAGCCTATGGCTGCCGCTGTGGGTATAGGTATCGATGTTACAGCGCCAGAAGGGCACATGATTGTCGACATCGGAGGCGGTACAGCAGAGATAGCCGTCATAGCCTTGGGCGGTATAGTCTGCAACAACTCTATACGTATTGCTGGCGATGAGTTTAACGACAACATTATCGAGTATATGCGTCGTCTGCACAATATGGTTATTGGCACCCGTACTGCCGAGAGTGTCAAGATTGCTGTCGGCTCGGCATTGTCTGAACTTGAAGACGCCCCTGAGGACTTCCGCACTTTGGGACGCGACCAGGTAACAGGTCTGCCTCGCGAGATTTCTGTCAACTATAAAGAGATAGCTCATGCTCTCGACAAGTCGATTACCCGTATAGAGCAGGCTATTCTCGACACCTTGTCGTATACGCCTCCTGAGCTTGCCGCCGATATATATCGTTCAGGTATTTTCCTTGCCGGTGGCGGCTCGCAGCTTCGCGGCTTAGACAAGCGTATTGCCGACAAGACACGCTTGCATGTTACTATTGCCGACGACCCCTTGCATGCCGTGGCACGCGGCACGAGCAAGGCTCTCAAGAACTTCGACAAGTACTCCTTCCTTATCCGATAAGACAAGTGATGGCATAGATAAAAAAAACGAGCAGACATCTGCTCGTTTTTTTTTGTTATGATGCTATGCAATGGGATGAGGGTTACACAAGCGTCCAGCCAGTGCAATAGAACAAGACGGCCCATAATGCGAAACGGAAGAATTTGCCTATAAGCATGAATATGATGCAACGTGTAGGGTTGCAACGATAAAAGCCAAGCGCTATAGCGAATACGTCGCCTACTATGGGCAGCCATGTGAGGAGCGAGAGCCAGTCGCCCCAGCGTTCCACCTTGTTGTGCTGTTTTTCGAGGGTGCTTTTCTTCACTCTAAACCATTTCTCTATCCATTCCCATTTGCCGAGCCAGCCGATGCCAAATGATGTGATGCCGCCAAGCCAGTTGCCCAACGTTGCCCATAGCAGGCATTGCAGCGGGTCGCTGTCAG
Source organism: Bacteroidales bacterium (assembly GCA_045598945.1). GTDB lineage: Bacteria > Bacteroidota > Bacteroidia > Bacteroidales > P3 > Colimorpha. Next base: position 12,602 of record JAZRVD010000246.1, read on the forward strand.
ACAGCAGCATGCCTATAAGCAGCGCATCAGAAGAGAAGGGTACGACGGTGGCGGCGAGAAACGAGCCTATAAACAGCCCCAGCATGCCCCATGTCTGCAGAAAAGAGATCATAAAATAGCGGTGTGTGTGATGATAATGTTAGTGTAACTGTTCCCAAACTAACATGGCGTTTTTTTGATTGGTGATCTGGGAATAGAAAGCACAGTCTGCCGTCAACCATCTTTTGACGTTGTATATCATATAATTATATGACGCCAGACTTCCGTTGCCTTTACATTCCAGCAGTTCTCCTGTCTCGATAAGGGAACTTACGTCCCAATGTTCATAAATAACATGAAAATGGGGTGGGTAGTGGTCGTTGCTCCATATTTTCACTTCCCATTTATCAAATGGAAAAATGGAATTGCCAGTTTCTTTTTGTTAATCCTGACCATCTCAACAATCATTTCTTGCCTCTCGCTCAACAACTCCACATTGTCTTTAGTTGTATGAGCAACATCAGATACTGTTAGATTGAAATTTTTCTTCATTTTTTTGTTTATATATGATTATTTTAAAAATGTTGTACTGCCAATCATCTAATAAACGTATTGTTGCGTATTCTATTATTAAATCTGAAACGGAACTTATTACATGTGCTTTGCATTGATGTTATGATGATGTTATAGTTCAGTATCGACTGTCAATATTGAATATGCTATTTGGCAAAGCTGGTTATTTGTCATAGATTATACCGCAGGAGTGTCTTGTTTTATAGCTACTCGCAAGTTAATACTGTATAATTCCTAAAAAAAATGTAAATTTGCACTTTTCTTGTGCGGGACGCTTTTGCGTTTTTGTGTTTGTAAACAAGATAATTAGATAATAATAACAAAGTTAAAAATATTTATGAATACAAAATCGGTAATAGGTTTTATACTCATTTTTGGAATTTTTGTAGGCTATATTTGGTGGATTTCTCCGTCAAAAGAAGAGCAGGCTCGTATGCGTGCAGAGCGCGATTCGATAATTGCCGCATATAACGACTCGATACGTATAGCAGAGGCTTTGGCTGCCGAGAAACGTGTGGCGGACTCTCTGGCAGCGGAAGGCGACAGCACGGCTATCGTGGAGCTGCAGATGAGACAGCGTGCCAATATGGGCGCCTTTAATCGTAGTGCCATGGGCGACAGCATCGCTATCAATATCGAGAACAGCCGCATGTCGGTAACGTTGTGCAATATAGGCGCGAGAGTCGATGGTGTGACGATTAATGATTACGCAACATACGATAGTCTCCCGTTGCAGCTTATCTCGTCGTCGCACGACAATATGAACCTTATCTTCGCCTCCAACGAAAGAAAGCTGATAGAGACCTGCAACCTGTATTTCACCCCGTATTATAATGGCGTGCCGATGAGCGATGGGCAGACTATAACGTTGGCTGACGACGACACTGTGGAGGTAAGTATGCGTGCCTACGTTGCTTCGCTCGACACCAATGAGGCGGAAGACAGTCAGACAGACAAGTATATAGAATATCTATACCGGTTTGCCGGCAACAGCTATGAGGTGGACTTTAACATTGCCTTTCACAATCTTGACGAGTATATAAAGGACGACCCGCTGATGGATTTTGTGTGGAAGAACAGCATGAACCGTCAAGAAAAGGTCGACAAGGGTGCCAAGAACAGCCGCCGTTCAAATAAGGATATGGAGCGTATGAACAGCAGCATCTACTACAAGCCGGCTACCGACAAGGTCGATTATCTGAAACAGGGTCGCGACGACAGCAAGCAGGTGAAGACCTCGTTAGACTGGATAGCCTACAAGCAGCAGTTCTTCTGCGCCGTGTTGATGTCCGACACCGTGTTTGAAGGTGCCGACTTGCAAGTGAGCACCAATGCTTCTGAAGGTCGCTCCAACTATTTGTGCGACATGTCGAGTGCTGTGGGTGTGAGCTACAAGGGTGGCAACAGTGTGATACCTATGCACTTCTATTTTGGTCCCACCAAATATCGCGAGTTGCGTGCCATGCACAAAGACTTCGAGCGCATGCTGCCGCTGGGCTGGGGCTTCTTCCTCACGCAGTGGATAAGCCGTTATGCTATAATCCCTGTATTCAACTTCCTTGAGAAATTTAACTGGAACTATGGCATCATAGTTATCATACTTACTGTCTTGTTGCGTCTTGTGCTTTTCCCGCTCACCTTCAAATCGTATCAGGGCAGTGCCATAATGCGTATCTTGAAGCCTGAGATGGACCTTTTGAACAAGAAGTATCCAAACCCAGAACAGGCCATGCAGAAGCAGCAGGAGATGAGCAAGCTGCAAAAGAAAGCTGGCTATAGCCCGCTGGCCGGCTGTCTGCCAATGTTGATACAGCTGCCTATCATCTGGGCTATGTTCCGCTTCTATCCTGCATCTATTGAGCTACGCCAGAAAGGTTTCCTTTGGTGCGACGACCTTTCCACGTACGACTCTATATTGAACTTTGGCTTCAACATACCCCTTTATGGCGACCATGTCTCTCTCTTCTGCTTGTTGATGTTTGGCGTGCAGTTCTTCTACACATGGTACACCATGCGCCAGTCGGCAGGTCAGATGAATATGCCGGGTATGAAGTTTATGATGTATTTCATGCCGTTTATGATGCTGTTCTTGTTCAACAGCCAGTCGGCGGCTCTCAACCTATATTATTTCTGTTCGTTGAGCATTACGATGATACAGATGATACTCATCCGTAAGTTTACGAGCGAGAAGAAAGTTCGCGCACGCATGGCGGCGTATGACCTCAAGAACTCGTCAAAGCCACAGAAAAAGAGCAAGTTCCAACAACGTATGGAGGCTATGATGAAAGAGGCTCAGCGTCAGCAGGAGATGCAGCAGCGTCAGGGTCGCAGATAGGACTAGAAAACATTTTAATTTCTCAATAATAACAAAACAATAATAGTATGTTAGTTGCAATTATCGTTACTTTCGTAATCGGATATGCATGTATTGCGCTTGAAGGTCCGTTGAAGGTAAACAAGACTGCCACAGCACTGTTGCTTGGTGTGATTGTGTGGACGTTGTATGCTTTTGCTCATGCCCAGTTTGAGGGCTTGTTGCCAGAGGGTGTAGACTGGAGTTCCGAGTTGACGCACCATTTGGGTTCTACGGCGGAGATCGTATTCTTCCTTCTTGGAGCAATGACTATTGTAACTCTGATTGACGAGTATCAAGGTTTTCGCGTCATCACCGACCTTATCAAGACACGCAGCAAAAAGAAACTGCTCTGGATACTGAGTATTATCACTTTCTTCCTCTCGGCGGTGCTCGACAATATGACTACTGCTATTGTTATGTGTGCTTTGCTCCGCAAGGTTATCAAAGATCAGAAAGAGCGCTGGCTTTTTGCCGGTATGATTGTCCTTGCTGCTAACGCTGGCGGTGCATGGAGCCCTATCGGCGACGTTACCACTATTATGCTTTGGATAGGCGGCCAGGTTACTACGGTAAATATTATGGTGAAGACTTTCCTTGCTTCGTTTGTCTGCATGATAGTGCCTGTCGCTATTCTTGGCACCACGTTGAAAGGCGAGCTGGGCGAAGAAGGCAGCATGTCGGGTGGTATAAAGATGGAGCGCAAATACCAAAACCTTATCTTTTATATTGGTATAGGCTGCCTCGTATTTGTCCCTATCTTTAAGACTATCACGCATCTTCCTCCCTATCTTGGCATGCTCTTCGGACTTTCGTTGCTATGGGTTATAACAGAGATTATCAGCCGCAAGTATTCCAAAGAGGATATGAAGCTTCCTACAGCTATGGACACGCTGGCACATATCGACACTCCAAGTATTCTATTCTTCTTGGGTATATTGATGGCTGTGGCATGTCTTGAGACGTGTGGCGCTTTGGGCATGCTCTCTATGGGATTGAACGATACATTCCTTGCCAATGGCAATGAGAGCGGCTTCTTTATCATCGACCTGTTGATAGGCGTGTTGTCGTCGATTATCGACAATGTGCCGTTGGTGGCTGCTACCATGGGCATGTATCCACTTGGCGACGGCGCCATGTTTGCTGTAAATCATCCATTCTGGGAGTTCTTGGCATACTGTGCCGGCACGGGTGGAAGCCTTCTTATCATTGGCTCTGCTGCCGGTGTCGCCGTTATGGGTATGGAAAAGATAGACTTTATATGGTATCTCAAGAAAATCTCCTGGCTTGCTTTGGTAGGTTATCTTGCCGGTGCGATAGTCTTTATCTTGATGGACGTTACTCTTTTTGAAAAGGTAGAATGGCTACGAAACTTGGCTTAAAACTTAAACAATGGGGAAAACGTTCGTGGAAACGTAAAATCTACGACGTTTTCCTCTATGCTTTTGCACTTGCTGGCGCCGCCATATTGGGTGCATGGGCTATATTCCAGTTGGGGCTTACCAACAACAAGGGTGGGGTAGATGAAAACTACCGTTATCTGCTCTCGGTGGAAGAGATGCAAGGTATAGACACCATAAAGATGTCGGCGTCGCAGCTTAACAAGAAATGGGCTGAGCAGTATGTCCGTATGGCTGTGTTCAGCAGGTATTATCCCGAAAATGCACGTCTTATACTGGAGGGCGCCATGAAGAGCGACAACCCTATGCTTGTGGAACGTATGGTGGCTGCCGCTGAGTTGTATGTAGACAACAATGATGACTATGTTGAGCAGATGCAGACGATGCTGCGTCATCTGCAAAAGGTTGAACAGCACGACAACGGTAACCTCATACCTTGGATGAATACTGTTGAATGGGGAGTGCTGAAAGAGGCTATTGTCAAAGACAGCGCGCTGATAAATGAGGCTGGCAGACTTTGCGATGTGGAGCCGCGTCTTATTGCCGGCTGCCTCATTGGCGAGCAGATACGCCTGTTCAACTCCAAGCGCGAGATGTACAAGAAATATCTCGGTCCCGTCAAGACGTTGAGCGTGCAGTCGCAGTTCTCATACGGCGTCAACGGCATCAAGGAGTTTACGGCTATAGCTGTAGAAGACAATCTCAAGGACAAGGCTTCGCCATACTATATGGGCGAACGTTATGAGCATCTGCTGGACTATCCGCCAGAGGCTGACAAGACGATGGAACGTTACAAACGTCTCGTGGACTATCGCAACCACCTATATTCGTATCTCTACACTGGGTGTATTCTTCGTCAGACAATGCTACAGTGGCGTCGTGCCGGATATGATATCAGCAATCGTCCCGACATCCTCTTTACCCTTTTCAATGTGGGCTTCTCTCAGTCAGAGCCAAAAGCCAACCCGGTGTGCGGCGGCAGCCATATCACTGTCAACGACAGGGTGTATACCTTTGGCGCTATTGGCTTCGACTTCTATTATAGCGGCGAGCTTGCCAACGCCTTCCCCTATTGGAAGACGCGTTTTCCAGACCCTGCAAAGAATAGCTTGACGACAGATGAGATAGTGGGCATACAAGAAAACATGAGCGATTGCAACCGTCCGGAGAAGGGTTTAGAGTACAAGCAGCAGCCTGCTGCTTTTGATGGCTATGAGATTGAGTTTGCCCCAAGGTCGTCTGACGAGTTTTTCATGTACGACGACGATTCTTTTTAATATGAATAATTGTTTATCTATGGCGTGCTACCGACATGGATATCTTTGTTAAAACATACAATATATGGCAGACAAGGCTTTTGGTAACGATTACGACACCTCTCAGTCGTTGGCTTTTTTTAAGCGCTGGTACAAGTTGTTGATAGCGGTCTTTTTGATAGCCGCTATTGTCTCGACAGGCATCTCTTTCTTGGTCAAGCCAAGATACAAGTCTACAGCAGTTATTTTCCCTACCAATTCCAACCGTATCTCTAAAGCTATAATGGATTATCATTATAGTTTAGACTTTATGGACTATGGTATAGAGCGCGACTGCGAATATGCTATACAGATTCTTTCGTCGCAGTCCATGCGTCATGCCGTGTGCAGCCGTTTCAATCTTGCAGAGCATTATGGCATACCTGCTGACGACCCGCACCTCCTTTATAAGGTAGACAAGTACTATCGAGGATATGTTACTGTCAAGCGTACCGACTATCTCGGTGTGGAGGTCTCGGTGCTTGATGTAGACCCGCAGTGGGCGGCGGATATAGCCAACTATATTGCCTCGTATTACGATACGTTGTGCCATGAGATACATCTGGCTCGCGCCGCCGACGCATCGGCGGTTATGCAAGAGGTGTGCGACGAGCTTCGCACCAGCCTCTACGCTGTAGAGGATTCTGCAAATGGCAACAAGCACAAGATGGCAAACAACATGCTTATGGAAGCCAAGTCCAACCAGCTTGCCGATATAGAGGTGCGCGCGGCACAGACAAAGGTAGACATGCAGAGCTCCGTGTCGTACAAGTTTTGGTTAGACAAAGCAACGCCTGCCGACAAAAAGGCTTACCCCAAGCGTGCTGTCATAGTGCTGTTAGGTGCTTTTGGGTCGTTGATAATGTGCATCTTTGTCTTGCTGCTTTTCAACAGACGCAAACCTACGGAATAGTCCTGGCATGTCCCTGTTCTCGTCATTCAACAAAAAGCGCAACATTGTTCTGCCTATTTTGCTAACGGTGGCTTTCCTTTTGGTGAACTCATTTTGTTTGGCAAAAGACTGGTATTATATCTCGTTGATACCGCTTGCTGCTCTTGTGCTGTTGCTTTTTGTCCTTCGTCTTGAGACAGGGCTGCTCTGTATTGCTCTGATGACGCCATTGGCTATCAACGTCTCATTCTTTGAGACCATGGAGCTGTCGCTGCCTGTCGAGCCGATGATGATATTGTTTACTTTCTTCTTCCTTTTTCGTGTGTTGCTCTCGCGTGGCTACGACAAGGCTCTGCTGAGTCATCCAGTCTCCATCATAATATTTGTTATGATGATATGGATGTTCATCTCGTCGTGTTTCTCGCAGGTGCCTTTGGCATCGTTCAAGTATATGGCGGCAAGGCTGTGGTTTTTGATACCGTTCTTTTTTGCCGCCGCCCAGATGTTCAAGGATTTTGACCGTATCAGGCAGTTCTATTGGTGCTACGCTATAGGGCTTATGGTTGTGGTGGTGATATCGACAGTTAAGACGGTGGGCAATTTCTCCGACCTCCAGACCCTGCATAGGGTGATGTGTCCTTTCTACAACGACCATACGGCATACGGCTGCGTCATTGCTTTGATGTTGCCTGCGACATACTATTTTTTGTTTAGCAAAAGTACGCGCGGCTTTATGCGTGTGCTGTATCTGCTGATGTTTGCCTTGTTGGCGACAGGTCTCTTCTTCTCGTATTGCCGTGCTGCCTGGCTGAGCGTCATTGCGGCTGTTGGCATGTTTGTGTTGATACGTATGGGTGTCAAGTTGAAATGGATGGCTTGTGTCGCCGCCGTCGCCATAGGTCTGTTTTTCACTTTCCAAGGCGACCTGCTATACAAGATGGGTAAAAATCATCAGGACTCTTCATACGACCTTGCCGACCAGGTGAAGTCTATCTCCAACATATCCACCGATGCCAGCAATCTTGAACGCTTGAACAGGTGGGCTGCCGCTTTTCGCTTGTGGAACGAGCATCCCGTTGTTGGCATAGGACCGGGAGCGTATCAGTTTGTATATGCCAGCTATCAGCGCAGCTATCAGTTGAGTACTATCAGTACCAATGCAGGCGACAATGGCAATGCCCATAGTGAGTATATCGGTCCTTTGACCGAGCAGGGTGTCGTGGGTGTAGCTATTGTGGTGGTGCTCTTTGTTGTGGTCTTTGCTACTGGCGTTAGGGTCTACCGCACTGCAAAAGACCGCATGGTGGCTAATATGTCGTTGGCTTTTACGTTAAGCCTGCTGACATATTATGTACACGGTTTCTTCAACAACTTTTTAGATACCGACAAGCTGTCGGTGCCTTTCTGGGCGTTTACTGCCGTAATCGTTGCTCTCGACGTGTATGCCGAGAAGCGAGAGGAAAAATAGATTTTTGTGAGATCTGCCTAAGTTCTACTCTTAAATGCAACTTTACTGAAAGGGCGGTACAGATAAGTAGTATGATTGTTAAATAGGTTAGAAGTCTCCAGAATTGAATATTCTCCTTTTGTTTTTTCGTAAAATGCTTGTTTTTGCCTTTGGCTGAACGTGAATTATCGCGAATGTAACATGATTTTTCGCCCCGCAGGGGCAAAAGTCTTCAGCCCAGGGCGGCGCCCTGGGTATTATCGCCCGTCAATCCTCGCCCTGTAAGGGCAAAAGCACTATCCACACTTTGTGATTTATCGGATTAAACATGTCGGCTGTTTATTGCACTATCATCT
>JAZRVD010000247.1:0-2998 GCA_045598945.1 Bacteroidales bacterium
CGTCGCAGGTGTTGTGGCGTTGTATTTTGTACGTCGCAAGAAAACTGTTGAAGATAAATAATAGGTTATGCTGCTATCTGTAATCATTTGTACCTATAATCGCGACAAGTATATCTATAATACTTTGGAGCATATCGCAAAAAATGATTTTGATGTAAACGATTACGAAATCATTTTGGTTGATAATAATAGTACAGATCAAACTTTTGAGAAATGTAGTCAATTTCAGCAAAAGTATACATGGGTCAATTATAGATATGTAAAAGAGTTGAATCAGGGCTTGTCGTTTGCTCGAAATAGAGGTATTGACGAGAGCATGGGTGACTATGTCGTCTTTCTTGATGATGATGCCTTTGTGTGCCAGGATTTTCTTAAAGAGCTTCATGATTATTTGTTGTCTTATTCTGATGTCGTGGCGTGGGGTGGTAGGATTGAGCCGCTGTTTGAGTCTGGCTCCAATCCTATTTGGTGGGGTAGCAAATGGACGCGTTCGTGGGTGTCAGCGATTGATTTGGGAGACAAGGTGATATCTTTTTCAAAGAACACTTATCCCATTGGTGCTAATATGGGTTTTAGTCGCAAGTGTGTCAAAGATGTCGGATATTTCAACACAGCCTTGGGTCGTTCAAAAAAGAATATGATAGGTGGCGAGGAAAAGGATTATTTTGAGCGGGTAAGACGGGTGAGCAACAATATTTTATATTTCCCAGACCTGAAGGTTCAGCATGTTATACCGGAGTCGCGTACTACTTTGCAGTATATCGATAAAATGGGGGAGGGTATAGGCGTGAGCGAAAAATTACGCACTCTTTCGATTGGGAAAGGCAAGTTTTATAAAAGATTGGTAGGTGAATGTGTAAAATGGTGCGCTACGTTTGTTTTGTGGGCATGGTATATGGTCAAGTTTGAAACCATAAAAGGAAATGTGCTCGTCAGGTTTCGTTATCATGTTACCAAAGGCCTGTTAGGAAAATAATACCCGCAAGGGGCGTGTTCTTGATAACCACGCTAAAAAAACAATGTTTATGAAACTATCCTCTTCTGTCAGTGTCTCCTATATGGTTGCGGGAGTGCTGTTCTGTGTCTGCTTGATTGTCTCCAACATTCTTGAGACCAAGGTCTTTCATTTCTTCGGCCCTTTTACTCTTACGTGCGGCGTGCTGATTTTTCCGCTGTCGTATATCATCAACGACTGTATCAGCGAGGTGTGGGGACTTGCCAAGGCGCGTTTTGTTATATGGATGGGGTTTATCGTTAATGCCTTGGTGATGGTGGTGTGCGGTCTCACGTGCCTCATACCGCCGCTTAATCCGGGCGACGACGAGGCTTTTCGCTCGCTCTTCACCTTTGCGCCGCAGATTGTAGTGGCGAGTCTCTTGGCTTTTCTTGCTGGCTCTATGCTCAATGCGCGTGTGATGTGCAAGATGAAGGTCGCCGACGGCGACAAGGGGCGTTATGGCTACTATTTCTCGCTGCGTGCCATTGTGTCTACGCTGATAGGCGAGACCGTCGACTCGTTGGTCTATTTCCCGTTAGCTTTTTGTCTCTTTCCTATCATCGTCAGCGGCAAGGCGGCGGTGTCGTTCGACGTGTTGCTGTCGTTGATGTTCACGCAGGTGGCTTTCAAGACGCTATACGAGATTTTGATACTTCCCATTACGTTGCGCGTGGTGAAGCATGTCAGGCGTATAGAGGCGTCTGGCGGTGGCGAGTGATGATACACTCCCTTTTCGGCAACATTGCTTGGTGAGATTGAATGTAAAGGGTGGGGCGCTTACAGTTTGCAGTCCGGGTTGCAGTGTGTGAGGTATTTCTGCATCACACGGAGGGCTATGTAGCGTTCGCGGCGTTTGTTGCGAAACTGTGCCGTGTAGGCGTTGGCGTTGGCTATTATCTGCTTGGCGAGGGCGGGGTGTGCGTCGTAGTAGTCCATCTTGTCTATGAGGTCGGAGAAGTCATCCTTTATCTCTATGTAATGTACGTCGGGTTGCAGGCGGCCTTCCATAAACCATGTCTCGCAGGTGGGGCGTGGCATGACGGCTATGGAGTTGGACGACATCACCCATTTGAGATTCGATGCCACGTCGTTGCCTTCGAGTGCCATGATGTAGCGGTAGCGCAGGTGGTCGTAGATAGAGAGGCGCGGCGAGGTGGCTTTGCCGTCTACGTTGTCGGGCAGCAGCGCTCCTTTGGCGAGGGTGTTGGCTGCGTCGACGCGCGGGTTGGCGGCGTACATCTCCACAAAGCGCTTGCGGTTTTGACGGGTGCCTATCTGTCCGCGGTATATGGCTATTGAGGCTTTTTGTTCAAAGGGTATCTTGTCGCGCACATATATGTAGTGGCGGCACTTGTTGAGTTTGAGCAGCACGGCGTTGGATGGGTCGCTGACAAGGTTGCGGCTCTTCACTATCTTTGGTGTGGGGGGTATGAGGCGGTTGTCGCCAAACAGGTAGTCCCACCGCAGGTGGTGGGGAAACCAACGTATTATGTCGCGGCTGTCGTAGTAGTAGGCGCTTGGTGTGCCGTGTTTGTGAAAGTCGCCTATGCTCTTGGCGTCGTTGGCGAGGGGTGAGGATAGTGGGCAGTAGTAGTCCACGCGGTCGTCGACGTAGGCGTTGTCGTAGTGCAAGAGTCCGTATGTTAGTTCTTGCTGCAGGCGGTGGCGGAAGAGTGTGTCGGGCAGTAGGTCCAAGGTGGCGTTTTGTAGGTAGTATAGTAGCTTGGATTTCTTGCCGCTGTGCAGCAGGTAGTGTGCTGAGGAGTACATAGTATTATTGGTTGAGGAGTTCTAACATGGCTTTGTTGTTGTTAGTGTTGTGTATGGCTTTGAGCATGTGGTCCATGGCCTCCATAGAGTTGAGGTCTGATATGCTACGGCGCATCAGCTGCACGTTGCTGTACAGTTTGGGGTCGATGAGCAGGTCGTCGCGTCGTGTGCTGCTGGCGGTGATGTCGATGGCAGGGTATACGCGCTTGTTGGCGAGCTTGCGGTCGAGCT
>JAZRVD010000248.1:0-1460 GCA_045598945.1 Bacteroidales bacterium
CATGGCTCCGTTGCGCCTTTCCTTTTTTACTCCAGTAGTCTAAGCTACTTCCCTGGGCACCGCAGCTATTACTACACAGACAGCTTTCGGTTTTTCATATGTAGAAAACTTCCTCGGAATGGGTACAGCTATCCTTACTCCAGCCGTTACTGCTAAAAACGTATACGCTACAGCTAAGGAAAACCTTATCGGATACTATGCGCCAGTAGGTGGCGACCTCGGCGTAGAGTTTGGCCTTACTGCAGACGAGTCTGGACTTGTAGGCATGCGCCATACAGTTAAAGACGATAATGCAACAATCTCAACTCTTGCAATGACAGCTTGTGTATTTGCCCCAGAGGTAATTACAAAGGTATATAAGGGAGTTATTACAGCAGCCTAATGTGGAGAGTAGTAACGCCTTTTATAGATTTGCAGGACAATAACTACGCTTATGCTCTGGGAGACGTTTACCCTCGTGAGGGTGTGAAACCGTCCCAGAAACGCATAAAGGAGCTTGCAGGGTGTAACAACCTTGCAGGCTTTCCACTGATCGCAGAGGAGACGACAGACAATGCTGCAGAGGGTTAAAACATTACTCGGCATTACAGGGGCAGACAGAGACGCAGTACTTAATGAGGTGCTGGAGCTTTGTACGTCTCGGGTGCTGGCTTATATCAATGAGAGCGCACTACCACAGGAGCTGGAGTATGTAGTAGTCGAAATGGCTATTATACGTTTCAACCGTATAGGCTCTGAGGGGTACAGCTCCCACACCGTAGAGGGCGAGAGCATAGCTATAGATACGGACGAGCTCGACAGCGTAAAGGGCGACCTTAACCGCTGGCTGGCAATGACCGCAGACGGCGCAGGCAAGGGCAGAGTGGTATTTTTATGAGATACGACGCAGAGTTTTATTTTTTAGGTTATGAGCAGGGCGCTTACGATCCTGCAACGGGCGACTACGCCGACGGCGTAACCACCAGAGAAAAGGCCTACGGCTCGGTAACTAATACGGGCACTAATATGCTTAGCCTCTTATATGGGACATTAAGCCAGCAGTCGTTAACCATTAGATCGCAGACCTTTAGCAACGCAGCACGTATAGAGCTGGGCGGCAAGGTATATAAGGTCGATTTTAGGCGACAGTTACGGCGTGGTACGTCCTACACAGTAAGCGAGGTGCAGTAATGGCTAACTGGATAGGCTTAGACAGCGCAAAGGCTAAGCTGCAGAGCATGGCAGACCTCAAAAAGGCGCAGCAGCTAGTGGCTTATCATGGTGCAGAGCTGCAACGCAAGGCGCAAACATACGCCCCAGTAGACACAGGCACCTTACGGCGCTCTATTACCTTAAAAGTAGAGCCAAAGGTAGCCACGGTAAAGGCTGAGGCAGAGTACGCTCCTTACGTAGAGTACGGCACCAGATTTATGCAGGCGCAGCCCTTTATGCGTATCGCTTACTACGACCAGCGAGAGCTT
>JAZRVD010000249.1:0-2744 GCA_045598945.1 Bacteroidales bacterium
CACCGCCACCGACTACCGCAAAACAGTGGTATACAACACCTACGACATCACAGCACAGCTGCACGAGCAAAACGCCATAGGCGTAACACTTGGCATGGGCCGCTATCTGCCGTGGCGTCCAAGCCACTACCTCAACCTCGACGACATGTACGGCTTCCCCAAGCTGCGCATGCAGATAGAGATAACCTACGACGACGGCACACAACAGACCATTGCCACCGACACCTCGTGGCGTATCACCAGCAACGGCCCAATACGTTTCAACCACGAATACGACGGCGAGGACTATGACGCACGCCTCGAAATGGACGGGTGGGACAAGATAGGCTACGACGACTCGCAATGGCAACGCACCTCCACAGCCATCGCACCTACTGGCAAAATGACAGGCACACCTATCAACAACATGCGCGTACTGAAAACAATACCTGCTGTTGACATCAAACAGACTGGCGACAACACATACATCGTCAACTTTGGTCAGAACATCGCCGGTCGCCCAGTCATAAAGATGCACAACCTGCAAGAAGGCGACAGCGTATGTATGCGCTTTGCCGAGATACTGACACCCAATCAGGATTCGCTCTACATCGACAACCTGCGTTCCGCCATCGCCACCGACCATTATATAGCCAACGGCAAAGAAAACGGCACCCCCTACCATATAAGCTTCATCACACACGGATTTCAATACATGGAGATAAGCGGACTGCCCAACGCATCGCTCAACGACTTTGCAGCAGAACTTATAGCCGACAACATAGAGACGACAGGCACCTTTGAATGTAACAACAACACACTCAATCAAATCATCCAAAACGCCTGGTGGGGAATAATAGACAACTACAAAGGCATGCCTATGGACTGCTGCCAACGCGACGAACGCATGCCATGGCTCGGCGACCGTACCGCTGGCTGCTACGGCGAGGCATTCCTTTTCGACAATGCAGCACTATACGCCAAATGGATGAAAGATATCTGCGAGGCGCAAGACACCAACGGCAACCTGCCCAACGTGGCGCCAACCTACTGGCGCATAATGTCGCCCAACATGACATGGCCTGCAGCACTGCCCATGGGCTGCGACATGCAATACAGGCAATACGGCGATCTGCAGCCTATGGCACAGCACTACGACAATATCGCCAGCTGGCTCGACTACATGATGCAAGCCTTCATGAATCAAGACAGCATCATCACCAAAGACACATGGGGCGACTGGTGCATGCCGTCAGAGAGCCAGACACTCATCCACTCCAAAGACCCGTCGCGCATCACCGACGGCGGACTGATGGGCACGGCCTACTATATCAAGGTGTCGCAGATGATGAAACACTACGCCACACTCACCGGGCATGACACCGACACCATCAAATGGCAGCAACATATCACCAACCTCACCAACGCATTCAACAAAACATACCTGCATATATCCGGCGACTCTGTATACTACGGCAACAATACAGCCACCAGCAATGTGCTGCCATTAGCTTTCGACATAGTGCCTGCCGAATATAGAGAGGCTGTAGAACAAAGCCTTGTCAGCAAGATAACCATCGACAACAACAAGCACATTAGCTGTGGTGTCATAGGCATGTCGTGGATACAACGTCTGCTCAGCAGCATGGGACATGGCGACCTTGCCTACACCCTCGCCACCAACACCACATGGCCAAGCTACGGCTACATGCTGTCGAAAGGTGCCACCACCATCTGGGAGTTGTGGAACGGCGACACCGCCGATCCAGCCATGAACAGCGGCAACCACGTCATGCTACTTGGCGACCTCATCACATGGTGCTTCAACGACCTCGCCGGCATACAAGCCTCACAACCAGGCTACAAGCACATACTCATCCATCCCGACCTAAGCATAGCCGACCTCTCCATGGTCAACGCGTCCTACCAATCACCCTACGGCACCATAGCCACAGCCTATCAGCGCAACGACGATGGAACAATAGACTGCGACATCACCATACCCTGCAATACCACTGCCACAATAATTCTCGACGACGACATCAAAGAAGTAGGCAGTGGCAAACATCACTATAGAATAAAATAAACTACAGCACCATGTACAACGAAATACTATACGTCAACGATGTGGCCATTGAATTTGTGGCACTGCCAGGCGGCACATTCACCATGGGCGGTGGCAAATACGCCTACGAGAAACCAGCACACAAAGTAACCCTATCGCCCTACAGCATCACTAAGACAGTCATCACCCAACAGCAATGGACAGCCATAATGGGCACCACCGTACAACAGCAAAACGCACGCTCTGAATACGACTACGGCATGCCAGGCATAGGACCCTACTACCCGATGTACTACATCAACCACGACGATGCAGAAGCCTTTATAGCCAAACTCAGCGAGCTTACAGGCCGTCATTTCGCCATACCATCCGAAGCGCAATGGGAATATGCAGCATCGTCGGCAGGCACCTCCGACCAAGAATACAGCGGCTCAGACAACGCCGACGACGTAGCATGGTTTGAATCCAACTGCGGCAACGTCATACACCCTGTTGGGACAAAACACGCCAACGCCAAAGGCATCTACGACATGAGCGGCAACATGTGGGAGTTATGCCTCGACTGGTACGACGACGAATACTACAGCAACAGTCCAGAGGTTAACCCCGTCAACACTGTCAAGACGCAGCTACGCGTATGCCGTGGCGGTGGCTGGGGCAGTCCGCAAAGCAACTGCCGCGTCAGGTCGCGCTACTACTT
>JAZRVD010000250.1:0-3295 GCA_045598945.1 Bacteroidales bacterium
GCCAAATGAAAAACATGAACAGCCACATTTCTGCAAAGGAATGTGGCTGTTTTTTTTTGCCTGTTTATACAGTGTACTTCATCGGGTGCTTACAATACATAAACGAGCTTCAAGAAAAGAAGCAGTGTCAACATCCCATTCCCGTATCCTGCTTTACAGCCACAGCCAAACAGAAAGTGATACAGGATATATGCGACTACTTCAAGCGGACACTCAACCTCGACATAGAGATATACGCCTCTGCCGCCTCGCGCACCAATCTGCGCTATTCGGTGATACACACCGATACCAACGAAGATAAATATACGAAGCTGCGCTCCTTGGTGTCGGCATCTACATGCCCCACAATTATATATGTGTCACGGACGCGACGCACCATAGAGATAGCACAGCGGCTGAGCCACGATGGTTTCAAGGCCTTGCCGTTCAACGGCCAGATGGAGTCGGAAGAGAAGGTGAAAAATCAAGAAGCTTTTATGAACGACGACGTGCGCATCATAGTAGCCACGTCGGCATTTGGCATGGGCGTAGACAAGAAAGACGTAGGCATGGTGATACACTACGACATATCCGACTCGTTGGAAAACTATGTGCAAGAGGCAGGACGAGCAGGCAGAGACCCACACCTACAGGCAAAATGCTACATACTATATAACGACTCAGACCTCGACAAGCATTTCATACTGTTAAACCAGACCAAACTGAGCATTAGCGAGATCCAACAAGTATGGAAAGCCATAAAAGACATGACACGACAGAGGCTGAGCACAAACTGCTCGGCATTAGAAATAGCAAGGGCAGCCGGTTGGAACGACACCACAATAGACATAGAGATGCGTGTGCGAACAGCACTGGCAGCCCTTGAACAAGCAGGTTATATAGAGCGAGGCAAAAACATGCCGCACGTTTACGCCACAGGCATTACCGTCAGAAATGTTGACGAAGCACGCAAACGCATAGAAGAGTCGCCGTTTTTTGGGAAAGAGGAAACGGAGAATGCCATAAAAATCATCAAATCGCTTATCTCACAAAAGAACATACTGAAAAACAAAGACACCGCAGAGTCGCGCGTAGACTATTTGGGCGACATGCTGGCAATGAACACCACGGAGGTAATATCTACCATTGAACGAATGCGAGTAGACGGCATACTTGCCGACTCGAAAGACACAACAGCCTTCCTGCACGACGAGAAAGTGTCGGAAAAAAGCTCAAAAAACCTATTGGCAAAATACGCCAAGATTGAACAACACATTATAAGCCGTCTGGATAGCGAGACGACAGAGACCAACTACAAACAAATAACCGACAGTGCGTCGAAAGAAAATATCACCTCTGTAACAGAGAAGGACATCAGAACACTGCTGAACTTCCTCTCCATAAAACATTACATACGACGCAAAGAAGACGCATTACACAATCTTGTAATAATACGCACAGCCAATATAGAGACTCTCAACAAACGCATAGAACGCCGGCACGAGATCTGCAAACTTGCCCTTGAATGGCTATACGCCAACGCCTCTACATCGCCCACCGACGACCAAAAGAAGAACGGAGTACAATTCTCCATCATCGAATTGCTGCAACACCTGAAAAGCAACGGTTATAATTTATTTGTCTCGTTGACCAACATACTGATAGATGAAGTCGAAGAAGCATTGCTCTACTTGTCCAAAATAGGTGCATTAAAAATAGAGGGTGGCTTTATGGTAATTTACAACGCTCTAAGCATAAAACGATTAATAAAAGACAACAAAATAAAATACAAGCAAAACGACTACAGGCTACTCAACGAATTTTACAAGCAGAAGATACAACAGATCCATATAGTGGGAGAATACGCCAACCTGATGGTAAAAGACTACGCCGCCGCCATACAATATGTGCAAGACTACTTCCTGATGGACTACAAAAAATTTATAGACAAGTATTTCAAAGGAGAGAGACTCCAAGAGATAAGCAAAAACATCACACCACAGAAATACAAACAACTATTTGACGAACTGTCGGAGAAGCAAAACACCATTATCACCGACAAGGTGTCGCGTTGCATAGTGGTGGCTGCAGGCCCTGGCAGTGGCAAGACACGTGTGCTGGTACACAAGCTTGCCTCTTTGCTACTGCTTGAAGACGTAAAACACGAGCAGCTGCTGATGCTAACCTTTTCGAGAGCCGCAGCAACAGAATTCAAGCAAAGGCTGATGGAACTGATAGGCAATGCGGCACATTATGTAGAAATCAAGACTTTTCACTCCTATTGCTTCGACCTGCTTGGCAGGATAGGCAACCTCGACGATGCTGGCGACGTGGTGAAGCAAGCCACACAGATGATAGAAAACGGCGAGGTAGAAGCTAAACGTATAAGCAAGACGGTGCTTGTAATAGACGAGGCGCAAGATATGAACGCCGAAGACTATGCCTTGATACAAGCCCTGATGAACGCCAACGAGGAGATGAGGATCATAGCCGTAGGCGACGACGACCAGAACATCTTTGAGTTTCGAGGCTCAAGATCCAACTACATGTCAGAGCTGATAAACGCCCCTGGCACGCAATGCGTAGAGATGACCGAAAATTACCGCAGCGCACTCCATATTGTAGATTTTGCGAACAGCTTTGTAACACGAATACGCAACAGAATAAAAAGCACGCCCATCGTCTCTATGAGCAAGGAGGCTGGTTATGTCGAGCTGACACATCACTCTTCGTCATACATGTACGAGCCACTGGTAAAGAAACTAATAGAAAACAGAAAAAACGAGAGTGGGTCTACATGTATTCTTACCCAGACCAACGAAGAGGCCTCCATTCTCGTAGCCTTGTTGAGAAAACACGGGTTGAACGGCAAGCTAATACAGAGCATGGATGGTTTCCGTTTCTGGAATATGGCAGAGGTACGCATGTTCTTGAAATATATAGAGAAAGCGACGCCCACATCGATAATATCCGACAATGTATGGGAACAGGCGAAGAGCAAGACCCTATCCATCTATTCCAACTCTACAAGCCTACAATATCTGCAACACTGTCTCTCACAGTTTGAGAAAACGAACAAGAAAAAATACCTCACCGACCTAAAAGAATTTATATTTGAATCATCGGTAGAAGACTTTTGCGACATCAACGAGTCCGACATCATAGTGTCGACGATACACAAGTCCAAAGGGCGAGAGTTCAACAACGTATATATACTAAAGAATACCGTTTATGTACCCCTATACAGAATGGCACTAAACACGACGTTTTCATGCTTTTTTTTTGAAATAATCCATAAAACCCAATATTATGGTTG
>JAZRVD010000251.1:0-10351 GCA_045598945.1 Bacteroidales bacterium
TACTCATGGTGGTCAACTGGAAATAGACTTTGATGATTGCAAACGGAAGAACGAAGGATAGAAGCACATATCTGCTTCTGCTTCATTGCCATTAACAAAATTGGAATGAGTGTCGATCATGTGCTTGATGCAGCAAAGACCATCACCACCATTAGGGTAAGGATGCCAGAGAATGGGACCTGCTTTACCAAAACGCTTTTTTTACAGAAAAATACCTCATGGTCAAATCTCTTTTCGACCTCATGAGCACTATTCTTGATTAGGGTGACGCATTGATGAAGTCAGGAGGGTAAGGATGCCAGAGAATGGAACCTGCTTTACCAAAACGCTTTTTTACAGAAAAATACCTCATGGTCAAACCTCTTTTCGACCTCATGAGCACTGTTCTTGATTAGGGTGACGCATTGATGAAGTCAGGTGTTTTGACTTTGTTCTTGCATTTCAATCCACAAAACTACAACAGCTTTTTTACTCCCACAACGTGTAATTTATCGGGTGCTTACAATAAAACGGCAAAAGGCAGTGAATCGTTCGCTGCCTTTTGCCGTTATTGTTCTATAGGAAATAGTGCTTTATTTCTTTGTGGTCTTTTTTGCTGCGGTTTTTGTCGTAGACTTGGCTGCACCCTTGCTTTTTGTGGTTGTGGCTTTAGCGGTTTTCGTGGCGCTTTTTTTCGTCGTGGCGCTTTTGGCTGTGCTATTCTTGGTGGTGCTTGCTGCCTTCTGTTTTGTTGTAGGCTTCTTGCCGGTGTCTATACCTTCGAGTATGTTGTCGTTAAGTAGCGATTCCATGTCGAAGTCAATGTTTATCTCGGCTAATTCTTCATCGCTGGGCTCGTTTATATCATCGTCATAACTGTCGCCGAATTTATCTCTGTTCTCATAGTCGTCTTCTTCCTCTTCTTCTTCGCATTCGTCGTTAATCTCTTGCTGTACCGCTTTCATCATCTCTTCGTCGGCACCATAGTTAAGCTTTCCAACGTTGTGCGACTGGTTTTCGCCGTCTTCGTTGTCCATGTATTCGTTTAGTCCATCGCTCTCTGGTGCTTCATCGTTTTCGGTGTCAGCTCCTGCTATGTCGTCAACGTCAAAGGTGTCTATCTTCACGTCCATCTTTATCATGTAGGAGGTCTCTTCGGTCTCCAAGTTTACAAGATGTAGCAACTCTCCTTTGGGTGTGGTCATACTCTGCATATAGTTGAGGTAGCTCTTGTCAGGGTACGTTTCAAAAAAGAGGTCTTGGATTTCTTTAGGAAGGTTTTTGAAGCTGATAATCAGGTTTTTCTTTTGCTTTTTTTGTTCAGCCATGGTAGTTATTTTTTTTGCAATAATAGTAACTTTATATTAATGGTGCAAATATTTTTTGTTAAGTGTGGTTAAAAGATTATTGACTCGTCGTCTTCTATGCGCAAGTTGCGCATTATAAAGTCTCTTCGTTCCGTGCTGTTGGTACCCATATAGAACTGCAGAGTCCTTTTGGCGTCAAAGTTTTTGTGTAGCAATACTGGGTCGAGGCGCATGTCTTGGTCTATAAAGCCTTTGAACTCGTCGGGCGATATCTCGCCAAGACCTTTGAAGCGTGTTATCTCGGCATTGGGCGTGCTGTTGATGGCGGCTATGCGCTCTTCGTCGGTGTAGCAGTAGTGCGTTACCTGCTTGTTGCGCACCCTAAAGAGTGGTGTCTGCAAGATGTACACATGCCCTGTGCGTATCAGTTCGGGGTAGAATTTCAAAAAGAAGGTGAGCAGTAGCAGCCTTATGTGCATGCCGTCGACATCGGCATCGGTGGCTATCACCACATTGTTGTACCGTAGGTTTTCGAGTCCGTCGTCGATGTCGAGCGCGTTGTGCAGCAGGTTCAGCTCCTCGTTTTTGTATATGTCCACCTTGTCTACCGACACAGTGTTGAGCGGCTTGCCTCGCAGGCTGAACACCGCTTGTGTCTCTACGTCGCGGCTTTTGGTGATGCTGCCCGATGCCGACAAGCCCTCGGTGATGAATATCGTGCTTTCAAGTCGGCGTGCGTGGTTGCTGTTGTAGTGTATGTGGCAGTCGCGCAGCTTGCTGTTGTTTATGCTGGCGCGTTTGCTGGCCTCGCGTGCCACCTTTTTTATGCCGGCTATGTCTTTGCGTTCTTTCTCGTTTTGTATTATCTTGGCTTGCAGTATCTCGGCGGTCTGGCTGTTGATGTGCAGGTAGTTGTCGAGGTTGTGTTTCAGTATGTCGAAGATGAAGGTCTTTACCAACGGGCTGTCGTAGTTGCCGTTTTGGTCGGCTGGTGCAAGGTGCGTGGAGCCAAGCTTGGTCTTGGTTTGCGAGTCGAACACGGGCTCCTGTATGCGTATGCAAAAGGCGCACACCAGCCCTTGGCGGATGTCTTCGGGAGCGTACTCTTTCTTGTTGAAAAACTCTTTCACCACCCTTGCATAGCTCTCCTTGAAGGCGCTCTGGTGCGTGCCGCCTTCGGTGGTGTGCTGTCCGTTGACAAAGGAATAGTAGTAATCGTTGCTCTGGCCGTTGACGTGCGTCATGGCCACCTCAAAGTCTCTCTCTTTGATGTGTATGATGGGGTACAGCCCTTCGCCGTCCATGTTGTTTTTCAGCAGGTCCAGTAGCCCGTTCTTGGAGTAGTAGCGCTTGTCGTTGTAGTATATCGTCAAGCCCTTGTTCAGGTAGCAGTAGTTCCACACGCGCCGCTCTATGTATTCGTTGATGAAGTGGTAGTTGCCAAACAGCACGCTGTCGGGCGAGAACTCCACACGGGTGCCGTTCTCCTCGGCGCTGTCTATCAGCCCGGTGTCCGATACCAGCTTGCCTTTGGCAAACTCTACCGTGCGTATCTTGCCGTCGCGCACCGACGAGATGCGAAACATGCTGCTCAATGCGTTGACGGCTTTGGTACCTACGCCGTTCAAGCCTACCGACTTCTGGAATACCTCGCTGTCGTATTTCGCTCCGGTGTTCAGCACGCTAACAGCCTCTACCAGTTTGCCTTGTGGTATGCCGCGCCCGTAGTCGCGTATGCACACTGTCTTCTCGGTAAAGTTGACATGAACATCTATCTTCTTGCCGTAGCCAGAGTTGTACTCGTCTATAGAGTTGTCTATCACTTCTTTTACCAGCACATATATGCCGTCGTCGTGCGACGAGCCGTCGCCAAGCTTGCCTATGTACATGCCGGGGCGGCGGCGTACATGCTCCATGTCTTCAAGATGTACGATGCTGTTGTCGTCGTATATTGCTTCGTTGGGGGTTATGATTATGTCGTCGTCCATAGTGCTGTTATCTGTCTATTTTTTATCTTTGCAACACTCTTGCAATGGGATTGCAAAGGTAGTATTATTTTGTTATATGTTAAAAAAAATGTTTTGCTTCTTTTTTTGCACAGCCTTCTCGACTCGGTTGTCGAAAACGTTTGCCTTGCATAGATAAAGATGAAAGGTGGTCATGGAAGCAGATGTCATTTCCTTCCACCCTTAAATTTGAAGCTGCATATTAGGCAAGATTTTGTCTATCATGCCTTGTGGTACGTCGCACTCCTTTGCGATAGATGGCCATGTGGCACATTTTTCGCACACCTCGTCTATAATATGCGTTGCGTTGCGTATGTTATTACGAGCGCCAAGTTCCAGCAAGTCGGCACGGGTGATATTGTCGAAGTTTCCATTTATAGACATCTGATGTGGTGATGTCCATGCTCCGTTTGGATTGTAGTTATATCCCATATCGTATGCCGGCGACAGCCGCCATTTGCCTTGCTTGTCCATCAAGAATGAAATGTTCTTGGTGTGGTCATCCTGATTTCTTACAACAACGTTAAAAACCACTCTGCGGTACATCTCCTGTGCTTCATGATACGACAATCTTAAACCACGCATCACATTAAATGCTTGTTCGTAAGAATATCCATGCAGCAGCCGGTAGTCGTAATGTGCTATTCCACAAAGTGTTTGTGTGTGTATCTTCCCGCCGTTTACTCTATCAAAACGTTTCGTAAGGAAGTGGGCTCTGCCGTTTTCCTCAATAAGGGAACATTCTGTCATATCTATTCCGCAGGCTCTGACTAATCTGGCAAATGAATATTCCAAACGTCCGTAGTTTTCCGTTTTTCTGAATCCTGTTGTTGCTGATACGCCGTCCATCTTTATAAGGTAGTAGTCGAAGCCTTTAGGCGCGTCGATTTGCCCGGAGCGCACCTCACCCGTTTCTTTGTTGTAGGCTATAATCGCCTTGGCTCTCTGTCCGCCTGCTGATGTTCCAAGACGCAGGATTTCTGCTATGGCGTTTTTTTTGTCGTCCTCTATATTGGTCTGAAAACTGTTTTTTTCTGCTAAAGCTTCGCGTGCTACGGCAACAAGGGTGTCAAGTTCTATGCGTTGATGAGTATCGGAGGTTACTTCTATTGCTGGCTCATACTCCAGCGCACCCATGCATCGCTTGCCCATGAAACATAGTGTCTCAATAGCGTTGCTGCTCGTCCTGCCGGTCAACGATAGCCACTTGTCAAACAGCGCGCCCCCGTATGTGTCGGGAAGAGAATCTGCCAGCATGCCGGGAAGTCCTTTGAATGTCTCTTTGTTCAACTCGCCAAAACTGTATACCTGTCCTTCTCTTGTGGGCATCAGGATAGGGGATGGCTGTATCCCGCTGCTGACGAATTCTTCGTTATACTCAAAGCGTGCTATCCCATACTGTGGAGACCAGCTTACTGCTCCCACAGGTTTGCCAAACATTTTAACTTGTGCAACAGCTACCATTCTGAATCCACTTGCTCTATATTATTGTTTTTATTGCTTCTTGATGCCCGCTTGCGTTTTTTCGCCTTTGCCGTGTGCACCATCTTGTAGTACTCGTTGGGGCTTACCTCCTCTTCCTGTAGCATCGGCATGAACAGTTCTATCTTGCCTAAAGTTCTGATGATGCGCAAGAATGACTCGAAGGACTTTATCTCGCCATCCTCCATACGGGCTATGGACGATACCGATACGCCGGTACTGTCAGCCATATCCTGACGGGAAATGTTTTGCTTCAATCGAAGTTCTTTTATCTTGGCAGAAATCCTTTTTGTTATTTCTGTATCAGAAAGCATGTAGATGTTTTCCATGTATGTCAATATTGATATTTTGCGGTGCAAATATATCAAATATTTATCAATATTGATATAAAAAATGTAATTCAAAACAAATTTCAAGAAATACGACCACCTCTACCAATGTCCTGTGCCGAAGGCTGCCGAGATTGATGAGGCAAGGGGCAAAGGATCATAGCTCAACGGCAGCGCCTATTATGCTTCTTAGAACATCGCACACCTCTCCCGATTTCACATACTTCACCCCCCATTCGGGCAAAGCCTATCTATCATCTATTGTTCAATCTTTTTTAGTGTCGTGTTACGTTCAGCAGCCTGTCGTAGCGGTCGCCGGGCCCGTGGTAGTAGGTGTAGGCGGTGTAGCGGTTGGGTGTCTCGTAGTGGTCGCCCTCTATGGTGGCCGTCAGCCCGGCATGCTCGCCAGCGGGCAAGAATAGCAGCTGGTAGCTGTAGTAGCCCTGTTTCAACAGCAGGCGCTTGGTGTACGCCTTATATTCCTTGTTCCACTCCATGCGGCTGTTGTCGTCGAGGTGCCACCCCGTCAGCTCGCCGGAGATATGTATGCTGCCGTTCAGGTAGGGACGCTCCATGGGCAGGGCGAAGTTCACCCATGCGTAGTCCGCCTCGGTCTGCGGGTCGTGGCGGTCCCACACGTTGCTCTTCATGCCGCCCATCAGACTCTCGCGGTGTTCGTACTGGCGCCCGCTGCGCACCTCGTCGGGACGCAGTATGGCAAACAGCTCGCCGCCGTATTCCTCCACGCGCTGTATGTTGTACATCGTGGCGTGAAGGTTGCTTGCATCGAAGTAGCGGTAGCTGTTGCCGCCGGCAAAGACGTTCTCTTCCTTCCACCGGTAGCACAGCGTGCCGTTGCTGTAGCCGCCAAAGGGCAGCCATCGGCTGTTGTCGTGGCGACCGTTCTGCTGCAGGTGTACCATCATGTAGGTCGGTGAGAAGCTGAACGGCAGGTAGTCGCCAAAGGTCAGGTCGTCGCGGCTGTCTATGTATACGTTCACCTCTTGGTTTTCGTGTATGCCCATGCCGCTGGTGGGCCGCGTGTTCTCTATGCGGCAGCGCACCACCTCCTCGCTCACCCATATTCTCCGTCGTAGCACTATGCTGTCGGCGTTGTCCTCCATGTAGACGCTTAGCAGGTAGTTGCCCGACAGCAGCAGCTGCATGCCCTCGGCTGGCAGCGTGGCGTGGTAGTTGTAGTAGTGCTGCAAGGTGTTCATCGACGACTGGTAGTTGTCTATATATCCCTCTTCAAAGCCAGTCATGTACTCGTAGCTCTCAAGGTCGTCTATCTGCCACTGCGCGTTGCAGTGCTGCAGACGATAGCGAAAGAGCGACGGCTCGTCGCCCAATAGGTCGAAAGTCAGCACCAGGCGCTCGTCGCTGCCAAGCGTTATTATTGGCGGCTCCTGGTCTATGCCGTTGCGGTAGAGCGTTACGCTTTTTATTTCTTCGCTGCATATTGTGTCGTGCATCACCATCTGCGCCGTTATGCTGTATTGGCACAGAATACACATCGCTGTTAGTAATAAAAAATGTTTCATGGTGCAAAAGTACATACTTTTTTTGTACTTTTGCACTTTCTTATATTGGTCATGATGGGCATAGATGTCGTCGAGACGTGTGCCTGTAACGTTGGCCTTGGTTGCTAAACTATTTATATTTAATGAAATTCTATATCGAAAGTTACGGCTGTCAGATGAATATGGCCGACTCCGAGGTGGTCTGCTCTATCTTGCAAAAAGAGGGTTTCGAATATGTCGACGACATCGAACAGGCCGATTTTATGATGATAAACACCTGTGCCATTCGCGACAATGCAGAGCAGCGTATCCGCAAGCGTGTGCGCGAGCTCCGCGCCGTTCAGGCTCGTCATCCGCAGCTGCGTATTGGCATATTGGGCTGCATGGCCGAGCGCCTGCAGTCGCAGCTTATGGCCGAGGAGGACAACGTCAGCTTTGTGGTAGGCCCCGACGCATACCGTCGCATGCCCGATGTGCTAAAGCAGGTGGCTCAGGGTATGCGCGCCGCCGAGACCGAGCTTAGCACCACCGAGACCTATGCCGACATCGAGCCGGTGCGCCTCCACACCAACGGCATATCCGCCTTTATCTCTATCATGCGCGGCTGCCAGAACTTCTGCGCCTATTGCGTGGTGCCCTTCACTCGTGGCAGAGAGCGCAGCCGCGACCCGCAGACTATCGTCAACGAGGCGCGGCAGCTTTTCAACAAGGGCTACAAGGAGGTTACCCTGCTGGGACAGAACGTCAACTCCTATCGCTGTGGCGACACCACCTTCCCCATGCTTATGGAGCAGGTGGCGCTCATAAGCCCAACGCTGCGCGTTCGTTTCGCCACATCGCACCCCAAGGACCTCTCCGACGAGCTCCTGCAGGTGATGGCCAAGTACGACAACATCTGCAAGTGCATACACCTCCCTGTGCAGAGCGGCAGCTCCCGCATGCTCAAGGTCATGAACAGGCACTATACCGCCGAGTGGTACCTCGACCGCGTGGCTGCCATACGCCGTTATATCCCCGATTGCTCCATCACCACCGATGTCATCGCTGGCTTCTGCACCGAGACCGAAGAGGACCATCAGGCCACCCTGCAGATGTTCCGCAACGTGCGTTACGACTACGCCTATATGTTCAAGTTCTCCATGCGTCCCGACACTTACGCCTACAAGCACCTTGTCGACGATATCGACGACAAGGAGAAGACACGCCGCCTCGAACAGATTATCGCACTGCAAGGGCAGATAGCTCTCGAAAACAATCAGGCCGAAATAGGCAAGACCTATCAGGTGCTTGTCGAAGGCGAGTCGCATCGCAGCGCTGCGCAGCTCTTCGGCCGCAATAGTCAAAACAAGGTTATCGTATTCGACCGCCACGACGTCATGCCAGGACAGTATGTCGATGTGCGTGTTACAAGTTGCACCGCCGCTACGCTTATCGGCGAGCTGGTGCGTTAATATCTTTTCTGTGTTATGATCAAAGAACAGTCCTTCCTCTCCAAGCACCCCATCCTCAAGACTCTGCTCATCATGTTTGGCATATCGCTGGGCATCGTCCTCGTCATGCTTCTCGTGCTGAGCATCATCACCCGTCATGGCAAAGAGTACGAATTGCCCGACCTCGTCAACACCAACCTCTCCGACTTGGGCGCCTCCAATCCTCTCGCTCTCGACCCTGTCGTTGTCGACTCTATCTATCGCGAAGGTGTCGACGGCGGCTTGGTGCTTTTGCAGAGCCCCAAGGCAGGCACCAAAATCAAGCGCGGCAGAAAGGTTTATGTTACCGTCTCACGTTTTATGCCAAACGACGCCGTGGTGCCGGACATCGTGGGCGGCATCAATGTCAAGACTGCCATCTCGCAGCTCAACGCCGTGGGTCTCAAAGGCGGCAAGCTTAAATTTGTCGAGAGCCCATACCGCAATATCGTTATCAACGCTACCTACGGCGGTCGCAATGTCGAGCCAGGTCAGCGTCTGGTTGGCGGCGCCGCCATCGACCTCATTGTAGGCTTGGGCGACGACCAGTCTCTCGCCGTCGAGAAAGTGCCTTTCGTCATCGGCAAAAAGTCCGACCGCGCTCGCTTCGAGATACTCTCCGCCTCTATGAATGTCGGCATCGAGCATTTCGAGAATGTTACCGACCGCTTCAACGCTGTGGTTTGCAAGCAGGTGCCTGCCTACAACGGCGTTACCAAACATCATTTCGGCACTTACGTCGAACTGTGGTATCGCGACGCCAACCAGCAGGAAATAGACCAGATGGTCAAGAACTACAACCCCGAAGACTATATCCAGGAAGCCGTCAACTCATACCTCGAAGAGGATCTCTCCGAACCTTTCGAGGATGAAGGCTTTGGCGACTGGTAGCCCTTACTCTTTATCTTTATGGCAATATACCGTCAGCTGCTTATCCTATTTGCTCTCAGCCTCCTGCTCTTTGTGCCTCTCTCGGCACAAGAGCATCTCACGCCTCTGCTCTCCGGCCCGCATCAGAGTACAAGTCGGCACGCCGCCAAGGGCGGCAAGTCGTTAGAACTGCCTTTCTTCGACGACTTCTCCAACTACTCCGGCTCGCCATCTCCGGCACTGTGGCAGCAGCAGGGTGGGGCATGGGTCGATGCAGCTTTCCCCTTTCTCCCGCCTACCGTAGGCGCTGTAACGCTCGACGCTATCAACGCCAACGGCGCACTGTACTCCACCAGCTCTACCGAAGAGACCTTCCCGGCCGACACCCTCACCTCGCTGCCCATACGCCTCGACTCCGTTTTCTTCCTCTCGCCGCGCGAGATGCGCTACTCCGACTCCGTTATCCTCAGCTTCTACTACCTGCCCGGCGGCGGCAGCGGCGACGTGTGGCGACGCTCAGGCGACACGCCAGACCCCTCCGACTCCCTCGTCCTCGAATTCTACAACTCCACCACGCACAGCTGGCACAGAGTGTGGAGCACACAGGGCATATCCGTCGACACACTCCTGGCCCGCACTGGCAGCGACTGGCAGTATGTCTACCTCCCCATCCCTCAGCAGTTCCTCACCAACGCCTTCCAGTTCCGCTTCCGCAACTATTGCAGCTTCGAGTCCACCATCGAGTACGGACTCGTAGGCAACTGCGACCAGTGGCATATCGACTATGTCCATCTCGGCGTCAACCGCCGCTTCTCCGATTTCTACCAGCGCGACATAGCCTTCGTCAATCCCGCACCGTCCTTGCTGCTGCACTACCAGGCCATGCCAGCCCGGCAGTTCCGCGCCTCCGACATGGCGCCATCGGTCCACCTCGCTATCACCAACCGCTACTCCATGCCGCTCTACTCCAAGTATGTATATTTCGCTACCGACGAGCAGGGCAACACCATCCCGGGCGGCACCATCATACCTGTCGAGGAAAATGTCAACCCCTACTATCCCGACCGGCAATATCAGGACTCGCCATTGCAAGCCTCGCCAGCCATAGGCTTCGGCTTCCCTGCCTCTACCCAGCAGCATGTCTACACTATCACGCATATCATCACCGAAGGCCTCGATGGCGACGACCATCAGCTCAACGACACCATACGCTTCCTCCAGCATCTCGAAAACTACTACGCCTACGACGACGGCTCTGCTGAAAACGGCTATGGCGTAACCTCGCAATCCGCCTCCACATATATCGCTGTTGAGTTCCCGCTCGTCGTCGTC
This sequence comes from Bacteroidales bacterium, assembly GCA_045598945.1. Taxonomy (GTDB): domain Bacteria; phylum Bacteroidota; class Bacteroidia; order Bacteroidales; family P3; genus Colimorpha. Next base: position 10,298 of record JAZRVD010000251.1, read on the forward strand.
GACACACTCACTGCTGTAGACCTCTACTTCAACCGCACACGCGGCGCCGACAAC
>JAZRVD010000252.1:0-2432 GCA_045598945.1 Bacteroidales bacterium
AGCTACACGCCATACGTCATTGAGACATCTATTGGTGTAGACCGTATGTTTCTGGCCATCTTCAGCCATGCCCTTCGCGAGGAGCAGCTCGAAGACGGCAGCACACGTACTTTGCTGAGTCTGCCTGCCACTCTTGCACCATACAAGGTGGCTGTACTGCCTTTGGTTAAGAAAGACGGCTTGCCAGAAAAGGCACGCGAGATTATGGATATGCTGAAACGCGACTACATGGTGCAGTATGACGAGAAGGACGCCATCGGCCGTCGCTACCGTCGTCAAGATGCTATCGGCACTCCGTTCTGCATCACTGTCGACAACGACACTCTTGCTGACAACTGCGTTACTGTGCGCCATCGCGACACAATGCAGCAGGAGCGTGTTGCTATAAACAATCTTAAGGGGTATATTGCCGACAAGATGTAGCCCCCTACCCTATTAATTTTTTTAACATCTACAGCAGGGTAAATTTTTTAATTTTGCCCTGCTGTTGAAATAAGCGATTTTTATGAAACGAGGATTTGGAAGCGACAACCATTCGGGTATTCATCCAGAAGTGTTGCAAGCCATTGCCGACGCCAACAGCGAGCATGCCCTTGCATACGGCGACGACGAGTATACCAGCCATGTCGACGAAATGATGCGCCGCGAGTTTGGCGAATCGGCAAAGTTCTATTATGTTTTTAATGGCACAGGAGCTAATGTATTGAATATAGATGCAATGTGTCGTTCGCACCATGCTGTGATATGTGCCGAGACAGCGCATATCAATGTTGACGAATGTGGCGCTCCACAACGTATTGTAGGCTGCAAGCTGCTAACAGTTGCCACTCCCGACGGCAAGCTTACGCCCAATCTGGTGCAGCAGCATCTGCACGGCTTTGGCTTTCAGCATCATTCTCAGCCACGCGCTATCAGCATCACACAGCCTACCGAGCTTGGAACACTATATTCTAAAGAAGAGATCAAGGCTCTTGCCGATTTGGCTCATAGATATAAGATGTTTTTGCATATCGACGGCGCCAGACTGGCCAATGCCGCTGTAGCTTTGGACTGTTCGTTCAAAGAGATGACGGTGGACTGTGGCGCTGACTGTCTGTCGTTTGGCGGCACAAAGAATGGGCTGATGATGGGCGAGGCGGCCGTTATCTTCAACCCAGCCATTGATAATGATATGCTTTATCGTCGCAAGCAGATGGCGCAGCTGTGTTCAAAGATGCGTTTTGTGGCGGCACAGTTTTGTGCCTACCTTAGCAATGATTTGTGGCGTCGCAATGCTATCCATAGCAATGCAATGGCACAGAAGCTGTTGCAGGCTCTTAATGACATTCCAGAAGCAAAGGTGATGTATCCTGTACAAGCCAATAGTGTGTTTGTTCAACTGCCTCGCAAGGTGTGGCAGAATTTGCAGAGTCGCTATTTCTTCTACGACTGGGACGAGAACAACGACGTGGTGCGCTGGATGTGCAGTTTCGATACTACCGAGCAGGATATTTCCAATTTTACAACAGCTTTGTACGAGATTTTGAAAAATCAATAATGTGCTTTTGCAACAAAGTTGATACAAAAACAGCAGGGGCTTCTCAATCAAGAGAAGCCCCTGCTATATTATTAATCAAAAATTTAATTTCTGTCTTATTGCTGTGCCTGTATCTCGTTGAGACGTGCGTTGATAGGCTTTAGCTCGTCATACATCTCAAGACGTGCGTAAACGGTCTTGAGGGCTGTGAGGCAGTTGAAGAGGTTGGCACGTTGCATACGTATGGCTTCGGCATCGGTGAGAGCGTCGATGTAGCCGATGGCAGCGTTGAAATATTGTATTGACTGACGGAAGAAGGTGTTAGACTCTTCTTTAAGTTTGTCGCCAAGACCTGTCTCGTCGTCAAGAGGTACGTTATTGTAGGCATTGTTTTTGTCAACGGCGCGGTTGAAGATCATCTTGCCGAGACCAAAGTTGGATTCAAACTGGTTGGCATTGAGTTTGAGGGATTCCTGGTATTTGGCTTCTGCTCCTTCGTAGTCCTTATTTTCTTCAAGGATAGCGGCGGCGGCGCCAAGGAGCTGTGAGTAGACCTCTTGGTTGTCTTTGGCGCGCATGAGAGCGTCGTCGATGTCTTTCTTGCCATTTTCAATGTCGCCACGCAGCAGGTTGGCTTCAGCGCGCATGAGGTAGGAGTTGTAGTCGTTGGGGCAGTTCTTGACGTAGCTGTTGGCGAGTTTTACCGCCTCTATGGTGTCTTTAGATTCTTTGTAGAGGTTGAAGAGTGTACGATAGACTATGTTCTTGTCTGTCTTGCGACGCACGAGTGGTTTGTAGAAGTCCATCAGGCGCTTGTTGTCTTTGAGTTGCTTGGCGGCGAGGCCGGCGAGATAGTAGGAGTCGTCGGAAAAGTTTTTGTCGCCGGTGTTGTTGAAAATCTTGATAGATTTGTCGC
>JAZRVD010000253.1:0-27474 GCA_045598945.1 Bacteroidales bacterium
AACTACTGCTCCGACATCACGCGCAGCGTGCCTGTAGGAGGAAAGTTCAACAGCCGCCAACGAGAGATTTACGACATAGTGCTTGCCGCCAACATGGAGACGATACGCATAGCGCGTCCGGGCATCACCTACCAAGAGGTGCATACGGCGGCCAGCAAGGTGCTTGCCGACGGCTACAAACAGCTTGGACTGCTAAAAGGCAATGTCGACGACATAGTAGCAGCCGGCGCTCACAGCCTGCTGATGCCTCACGGACTGGGGCACATGATGGGCCTCGACGTACACGACATGGAAAACTACGGACAGATATACGTAGGCTACGACGACGAGACACGTCCCAGCGAGCAATTCGGACTCGGCAGCCTGCGCTGCGGACGCAGATTGGAGAGCGGCTTTGTGCTGACCGACGAGCCGGGCTGCTACTTCATACCAGCATTGATAGACAAATGGAAATCAGAAAAACAGCACACCGACTTCATCAACTACGACAAACTGGAAGCATGGAAAGACTTTGGCGGCATAAGGATAGAAGACGACCTGCTAATAACCGACACAGGCTGCCGTGTGTTAGGCAAGCCGATACCCAAGACACCCGAAGAGATAGAAGCCACCATGCAAGGAGAATAACATAGCTTCCACCATACCGAGACGAGGATACAGAAATATAAAATAGAACAACAAACATATATGAAACAAGTAGAAGTAGTAATAGAAAACACAGGTGAACGCAAACTGATAGAACAAGGCACACCACTCAGCGCCATAGCCCCCGAGCACCCGATACCATTCCTCGGCGCGCTGGTAAACAACCGCATGGAAAAACTGTCGTACTGCGTATACAACCCCAAGACAATAAAATTCATAGACATCCATCACCGCCAAGGCTGGCGCACCTACCAGAACTCGGTGCTATTCATGCTCTACAAGGCAGTAAAAGACATATACCCCGGAGTAAGACTTAACGTAGAGTTTACGATATACAAGGGGTTCTACTGCAGTCTGACCCCACGCAATGCCGGCAACATACAACTACCCAATGCCAAAATCGTTGCCGACACACTACGCAAACGCATGAAAGAGTTGCAAGAGCAAGACCTGCCCTTCGAGACCAAGACCATGCTTTTAGACGACGCCATAGAGCTGGTAAAAAAAGAAGACATGCCAGAGACCCTACGACTGCTACAGGGGCTAAACCAACTATATATAGAGATGCAATTTCTCGACGGCACCATACACAAGACCTCGCAGATGCTGGCGCCCAGCACAGGCTGCCTGACCTACTGGGACCTGCTGCCCTTTGAGAAAGGCTACCTGCTGCAATGCCACGACGGCACACCCGACGAACTCATACCACGTCCCAAGCTGTTCAGCATCTTCCAGGAGCACCACCGCTGGGTAGAGCTACTGCATGTGCCGACAATCACCGACCTCAACAACATAGTGCGCAACAAAGGCGAGAACCACCTGATACATGTGTCGGAGGCACTGCATGAAAAAAAATACGCCTCGATAGCCGACGAGATATACCAACGACGCAACACAGTAAAAATAGTACTCTTAGCAGGTCCATCATCGTCGGGCAAGACCACGTCGTGCCGCCGACTGAGCGTACAATTGAGCGTCTTGGGCTTCGACGTGCTGCAGCTGTCGCTCGACGACTACTTTATGAGTCGCGAGCGCACGCCACGCCTGCCAAATGGCGAATACGACTTTGAGAACGTTACCGCCATAGACATACCGCTGCTCAACGACCAGCTGACGCGCCTGTTTAGAGGCGAGTCGGTAGCCATACCTACCTTCGACTTTATAAAAGGCGAGCCCTACTACAGCGGCAAACGGCTGCAGATGAAACCAGAGAGCATACTGATAGTAGAAGGCATCCACGCCCTCAACCCCATGCTGACAGCACAAATAGACGACGCATTGAAATACAAAGTATATGTATCAGCCATAACACAGGTGGCCATCGACTACCAGAACATCATACACAGCAGCGACAACCGTTTGATACGCCGCATAGTGCGCGACAACAGCTTCCGCGGCTGGGACGCCTACAACACCCTGCACAAATGGGGCGAGGTGCAGAAAGGCGAGCTGAAACATATCTATCCCTATCAAGAGAACGCCGACGTGATGTTCAACTCGGCGCTGCTCTACGAGCTTGGCGTGCTGCGCACCTTTGCCGAGCCACAGCTGAAAAAAGTGCCAGAGAACTGCGAAGAATACGCCGAAGCACAGCGCCTGCTATCGTTTATAGAGCTGATCGAACCTATCAGCGCCACGCACATACCGCCAACCTCGATAATGCGCGAGTTCCTCGGCGGCAGCAGCTTCGACTATTGATAAAGACTATTATATTGATAACGTTAAACGGTATAAGCGATAGGAAGCACATACCGTTTATGCATTGACACCACACAAAAAAAGGAGGCCTCTTTATAAAGGTCTCCTTTATTATAACAACCGGTTGTTCGGCTATTTGACAATGAAACGTTGCGAAGCGCCACGCAGGCGGCAGAAATAGACGCCGCGGGGATAGTTGGAGATATTGAGAGTGGCTGTGTTCTCGCCATACGAGGCACTGACCTTGTCGACCAACATGCCTTGCACATTGTAAACCATAATATAGTCAGACTGGCCAGCCTGAAGATTATATGGGATATGGATAACAGTGTTGGAAGGATTGGGATAGACAGCCTGCAGCTGAGCGCCGAGAGACTTGACATCGCCAATGCTCAACATAGTATACACCGTGTCGGCACGAAGAGCCTCTGGGATAGAGTCGAGAGGTGGCATGAGACCAAAGAAGCCAGCCTGGCCAACGGAATAGACATACATTGTGTCTTTCGTTTTTGATTTTAATGGGACCAAGCCGTCGGGAGTCTGCATGTTAAACCAACCATCGCTTCCTCCGCCCCAGCCCCAGTTGACCTTAAACATACCGTCTTTATCACCACCTTCTACATAGCCCGTGATGAGGAAACAATGACCAGCATCACGACCGCCATGTTGACCTGCATCTTGAGCTTGATAGATGATAGGACGTTTTTCAAGAATCTCTTTTTTCATCATCTCGCACCACACAGTATTGCTGTAACTGCCACGATTTAAGTAACGATAGCCGGTATTTTTTCCTGAGCTTTTGTCATATCTTTCATATTTGAAAAACTGCTGCAAGGCATTATTAACCTGATCACCAAGATTAGAACTCGTACCAGAAGCAGAATAAGAAGAGTGCACCGAGACACCTGTATGGAAACAAAGCTTAGCTATCTCATAGAATTTGGGTTCTGTCAAGGTAATAACGTTGCCAGACAAGACCTGACCATTGTTAGGAATAATCGAATAGTTGTACTGGTGACCTTCAAAGACAAATTTTTTCTCAATAGAATATTCATAATAGAATGTAGAGTCGCGTGGGCAGACAGGATATTTCCAATAGTTGAGTACCTGAGCCATACCCAGAGCAACACAGCCGCACACAGCATAGCCATATTTATCCTTTGGACACAGCAGGTTGAAAGGGCCACCCGTACCTTGCGGATCACCTTGCGACCATTTAGTTATGACAGTATTGTATTGTTTTCCACCAGCCTTGGCGGAGTGCTGGGAAGGACGCCACATGGCCTGATAGCAAGTAGGGGCGAGAGAGCCGTATTTCTGCAATTGTTCGATACCCTTTGCCCATTCGTCGAGCATAAACTGCATGGCAGGTGGCATATCCTCGATGCTACCATCCTCGGAATAGGCTACGACAGGGGCGTAAAGGTCGGTACCTGAGATGATAATATATCCGCCTTTCTGATAGTTGTAAAGACGCATGACAGCCTCGCCAGTTTCGTGGTTTTGAACAGTTCTTACCAATTCTACAGCTGTCTTGGAGCCTGGCTGAATATTGCCGTAATACTTAGCCATGGCGAGCGACTGCTCTTCGTCGACATTGTCGGCGTGCAACGACCATGCAGATAAAAGCATGGCACCAACTAAAAGAGATAAAAGTATTTTTTTCATATAAAATAAATTTTCAAAAACAAACACAACAAAATTCGGTTGCAAAGATACAACTTTTTTTGCAGTAAGAGTCCATAAAAACTAAAAGATAGTCGCATAAAGACAAAAAAAAGCTTGAACGAAGAACGTTCAAGCCATGATACATAATATCGTAAACAGGATTATTCAGCGACAACCTCGAGAACGAGGTTAGCCTTGATGTCCTTGTAGATATTGACAACAGCGCTATAAGTGCCAACCTCTTTGATTTTGGTGCCATCGACGACAATCTGTTTGCGGTCGATTTCCTTGTCATGCTGTTCTTTGAGGGCCTCGGCGATCTGGATGTTGTTGACCGAGCCGAAGAGCTGACCATTCTCGCCGACCTTAGCCTTGAGGGTAACGGTCTTTTCGTTGAGAAGGAGTTGCAGAGCCTCAGCGTCCTTGCGTATCTTTTCCTCTTTGAAAGCACGCTGACGAAGATTTTCAGCATGAATTTTGCGGTTGGAAGGAGTAGCGATGATAGCCATACCTTGAGGGATAAGATAGTTGTTGGCATAGCCGTTCTTAACCTTCACGATATCGTCCTTATAGCCCAGATTGGCTACGTCTTGTTTGAGTATAATTTCCATATAGTAAACCCTCCTATTGATTATTTAAGACAATCGGCTACATAAGGCAACAGAGCGATATGACGTGCACGCTTGATAGCCTGAGAGACCTTCTTCTGATACTTGTTAGAAGTACCTGTGATACGACGTGGAAGGATTTTGCCTTGCTCGTTGACGAACTTGAGCAGGAAGTCGGCGTCCTTATAGTCGATGTACTTGATGCCGAGTTTTTTGAAACGGCAGTATTTCTTACGCTGAGTTTCGACAGCGATAGGGGTAAGATATTTTATTTCAGTTTCGTTTGCCATAAGTAAAAAGATCTAAAGGTGAAGAGATGTTGTTATTCAGCCTTGTTCTCAGCGGCTTCGGCGTCTTTCTTCTTTGCGTTGCGTTTCTTCTCGTTGTAAGCGATAGCATACTTGTCGAGAGAGACGGTGAGGAAGCGGAGGAGACGCTCGTCGCGTTTGTAAGCCACCTCGAGTTCGTTGACCACGCTACCTTCGGCGCGGAACTCGATAAGATAATAGAAGCCGTTGGTTTTTTTGCGGATAGGGTAAGCCAGCTTGCGCATGCCCCAATTGTGAGTATAGACGATCTCGGCGCCGAGGTTGGTGAGGAGGTCGGTATACTTTTTCACCGTTTCTTGCATTTGTTCTTCAGAGAGGACTGATGTTGCGATAAAAACGGTTTCGTACTGTTTAACCATTTTGATATTATTTATTTATAAGTTAAAAAAAGGCACAAAAAAAAGGCAGTCCATGAAGACTGCCTTAAGCGATGAGCCACTTTGCGGACTTGAACCGTAGACCTACGCATTACGAATGCGTTGCTCTACCAACTGAGCTAAAGTGGCGTACTGCTAAGCGATGCAGCAGAGCGTCAAAATGTCGGGGTGAGAAGACTCGAACTTCCGGCCTCCACGTCCCGAACGTGGCGCGCTAACCAACTGCGCTACACCCCGCAGAATGTGTCCTGGCAGGGACTCGAACCCTGGACCCATTGATTAAGAGTCAATTGCTCTACCAACTGAGCTACCAAGACAACTATCGTAGAATAGCTAAAGCTATAGAAGATACTGCCGGCGTACCAGACTGGCGAGGCCTCGGCAGAGAGCTTAGGCGATAAATTTTCATGGACAGGAGCCAGTCTGCAAAACAGAATTTCAAAGTACTAAAAAGAGAGCGGAAAACGAGACTCGAACTCGCGACCCCGACCTTGGCAAGGTCGTGCTCTACCAACTGAGCTATTTCCGCAAAATCACCGGTCCCATCGTTGCAGTACTCCGGGTGGGACTTGAACCCACACGCCCTTGCGGGCAAGGGATTTTAAGTCCCTCGTGTCTACCATTCCACCACCAGAGCATCTCGGCAAGCCGAAAAAAGAGTGGATTAGAAGACCGGATGAATAGAGAGCGGAAAACGAGACTCGAACTCGCGACCCCGACCTTGGCAAGGTCGTGCTCTACCAACTGAGCTATTTCCGCATCATCATATTATTTATTGAGGCAAGCCTCAAAACAACAATTCAAAATATCAAAGTACTGATGCTTTCTACAAGGCGATGTTCCTTTCTCGAAAGCGGTTGCAAAAGTACAAACTTTTTTTTAACTGACAAAAAAAAATTACTTTTTTGAGACCAATTTTTTTATCTCATTGAGCTTAAGGAGTGCCTCGATAGGTGTAAGTGAGTCTATATCAATACCTATAAGACGTTCCTTGATATCGTACAGTGTAGGGTCATCGAGTTGAATAAAACTTAACTGATAAGCTTTATCGGCGTTATTTTTTTCAATTTTCTTCTCTTTTCCATCATTTTTAGAACTGTCGGAAGAGATAGACTGGTTTTTAGACTCCAAAAGCTGCAGCATCTCGTTGGCGCGGGACAGGACCTTAGCCGGCATGCCAGCCATACGAGCCACATGTATGCCAAAAGAATGTTCGCTGCCGCCCTCGACCATTTTACGAAGAAAGATGACACGCTTGTCCACCTCTTTGACAGAGATGTGATAGTTCTTGATACGCTCGTAGTGGTCTGCCATCTCGATAAGCTCGTGATAGTGAGTGGCGAACATAACCTTGGGGTGTGCTTTTCTATTTTCGTGGAGATACTCGGCGATAGCCCAAGCAATAGAGATGCCGTCGTAGGTACTCGTGCCACGTCCTATCTCGTCGAGCAGAACGAGGCTACGCTGCGACATGTTGTTGAGGATACTCGCCGTCTCGTTCATCTCGACCATAAAAGTAGATTCGCCTGAAGAGATATTGTCGGAGGCGCCCACGCGAGTAAATATCTTGTCGACGACGCCGATACTTGCTGCGGAGGCTGAACAATAAGAGCCTACCTGAGCCATAAGGACGATAAGAGCAGTCTGTCGCAAGAGAGCAGACTTACCCGACATGTTAGGCCCGGTGATAATAATAATCTGCTGTTTGGAGCTGTCGAGATAGACATTGTTGCTGACATATTTCTCGCCTATGGGCAGCTGAGTTTCTATAACGGGATGGCGTCCATCCTTGATGTCGATGACATCGCTATCGGAGAGCTGCGGACGGCAGTAGTTGTTCTTGACAGCGAGGGTGGCGAAGCCCTGCAAGACATCGAGCTTGGCAACGAGCTGCGCATCGAACTGGATAGGCTGCACATAGCTTGAGAGAGCGATGACAAGAGACTCGTATATCTGATTTTCTATTGCCAAGATACGTTCTTCAGCGCCCAATATCTCCTCTTCAAAACGTTTAAGTTCAGGGGTGATATAGCGTTCGGCATTGGTGAGCGTCTGCCGTCTGATCCAATCGGCAGGCACCTTGTCCTTATGTGCGTTGGTAACCTCAAGATAATATCCGAAGACATTGTTGAAGCCCACCTTGAGCGAGGTGATGCCAGTATTCTCGGTCTCACGCTGCTGGATACGGCGCAGCTCGTCCTTGCCAGAGCCTGAGAGCATGCGAAGACGGTCGAGTTCCTTGTTGACACCCGATTTGATAACACCGCCCTTGTCGAGACGCACTGGTGGGTCGTCGACAATTTCGCGAGCTATACGCGACTGTATAATGTCGCAATCGTTGAGTTGCTCGGCTATGGTAACCAGTGCCTCGTTGTGCGAAGCGAGGCACATACTACGAATACGGGCAATCGCTACCAAAGAGCGCTGCACCTGCAGAAGCTCGCGCGGATTGATACGTCGCACGGCGACTTTGGAGATGAGACGCTCGAGGTCGCCAATGATACGAATGGCATCGGAAAGCTGGCTTACAAAATCGGGATTGGCGACAAAGAAGTCGACGAGATGCAGACGTTCCTCGATGGCGGGTATCTCCTTGAGCGGCATCAAGAGCCACATACGCAGCAGACGGGAGCCCATAGGCGAGACGGTGTGGTCGACGACGCTGAGGAGTGTATGTGCGTTGTCGTTGTGCGAAGAGATGATCTCAAGGTTGCGAGCAGTAAACCTGTCGATCCAGACATAGCGTTCTTCGGCGACACGGTTTATTTTACAGATATGCTGTGTGCGGTCATGCTGGGTAACCTGAAGATAGTATAGCACAGAGCCTGCGGCGATAAGACCCTCGTGAAGTTCTTCGACGCCAAACCCCTTGAGCGAGTTGGTGCCAAACTGTTTTAGCAGCAAGTCGTTGGCAAAATCGGGGGCAAAGACCCAGTCGTCGAATGTAGTGGTATAATACTTTTCAGCCACCTTGTTTTGAAACCACCGCTGTTTGGAACGTTGCAAGACAATTTCTGACGGGTGGAAGCCCTGCAGAAGTTTTTCGACATACTGCATGTCGCCCTGAGCCACATAGAACTCGCCAGTAGAGACATCGAGAAAGCTGATGCCATGTATCTTGTCGGCGATATGCAGACCGCAGAGGAAGTTGTTTTCCTTGACTTCAAGAACGTTATCGTTGTAGGTAACACCCGGCGTAACGAGTTCGGTAACGCCACGTTTTACAAGACCTTTTGCCGTCTTAGGGTCTTCGAGCTGGTCGCATATAGCCACCCTAAGACCAGCCCTGACAAGACGCGGGAGATATTGGTCGATAGCATGAAACGGTATGCCGGCGAGGTCGACATATTCGCCGCCGCCAGCCTTTTTTCTTGTAAGAGTGATACCAAGGATGCCCGCCGCCTTGCGAGCATCCTCTTCAAAAGTTTCATAGAAATCGCCAACACGAAAGAGAAGGATGGCGTCCGGAAACTGACGCTTCATCTCGGCATGCTGCCTCATCAAAGGAGAGTCTGCCATATAATATTAAACACGAAAAGAGATCACCAAAGAGAGTGAAAATCAACGACGATTGAGGAATATCATGACATAATAGCACAATGTAGCGAGCGAGGAGAGGGCAGCCACGAAATAGGTGTAGGCGGCACTACGCAGAGCGCTCTCGGCATACTTGTGGGTATTGGGCGAGGTGACATTGTGGGTGTTGAGCCATTCGAGAGCACGTTTAGAGGCGTTGACCTCGACAGGGAGTGTAACGATAGAGAACAAGGTGGTCATGGCAAAAAGGATGATACCTATAAGCATGAGTGTAGGGAACTTGGATATCAGCAAGATACCAGCCAAGAGGACCCACGTTACCCACTTGCTTGAGAAAGAGACCACCGGCACGAGAGTGCTACGAAGCTGCAGCCAGCTGTAGGCTGTAGCATGCTGAACGGCGTGGCCGCACTCGTGAGCGGCGACAGCGGCGGCGGCGACACTGGTGCCATGATAGACATCGTGGCTGAGGTTGAGGGTACGGTCGGAAGGATTGTAGTGGTCGGTAAGCGTACCATTAACCTCGCGAATAGTAACATTATGAATATCGTTGTCGTAGAGCATACGCTCAGCAACCTGACGACCAGTCATGCCACCATTCATAGCTATCTTGGCATACTTCTTGAACTTAGATTCAACATTCTTGCTGACAATGTAGCTTGCTACCGAAATGACAATAAAAAGGATGAAATACATAATAGATAGTTTTTATGGGTTAATAAAAAAGATAATCAGTTAGAAGGGCCGTGCTCTTTGCGCGGGGCACGTTGCGGAGGCTGATAGCCGGGCTTGAAAATCTTGAGCTGTGAGCAGAACAATATGACAGACAAAGCAGCTCCCAGAAAATCGCACACCGTGCAGCTGACCCATACACCTGTGAGTCCGTCATGACCATTGACAACGAAAAGATGCGGCAAGATAAACATGATAGGGATAAGGAACAGCACCTGACGGGAGAGCGAAGTAACGATAGCTATCCACGGCTTGTCGATAGACTGGAAGAACTGAGAATTGACGACAGTCCACCCGATAAGCGGCGCCATAACCAAAAGATAACGCATAGCAGGAATGGCGTTGAGGATAAGAGCCTCGTCGGTAGTGAAACAACTGGCAATAGCCCTTGGAAAAATCAAAGCGCAGAGAGAGCCCACCAAGCCAACAGCCACACATACCGACATGGTAAGAAGATATATCTCCTTGAGTCTGTCCTGCTTGCCAGCGCCATAGTTGTAGCCGGCAATAGGCTGCATGCCCTGACAGACGCCTATAAAGAGCAGCAAGACGATGCCACTGACCGAATTGACGATGCCATTGGCGCCTATAGCGAGGTCGCCACCATAGCGTATAAGCTGACTGTTGAGCAAGGCGACGACAAAACACGCCGCAATATTCATAGAGAATGGGCTTATACCTATAGCCAGTATGTTGCGAAAAATATATAGCTTAGGCGACCAGCAATGCTTGCGAAAAGTCACGGCAGTATGACGCACCGAACGATTAGTGCCAGAGCCCATAGAGGCTGACGGATTGGCAAGCGATACCGTAACGGCTGGTGTATGCACGTTGATGTTTTCCTCCTTGTCGTCGAGCTGTTCTGATTTAGAAACTTTTTTAGGGACAAAATGCCAGATAGCGAACACCGAGGAGACGAACATTGATATTGTAGTAGCCCATGCCGCGCCGGTAATACCCCAATGCAAGAGAGAGATAAAAAGAGCGTCGAGAAGGATGTTAAGCACAGCACCACCTGTAAGGATCCACATAGACTTGGTAGGATATCCCGAAGCGCGGATAAGACCTGTGGCATTGAAAGCCAACATGGTGAAAAACATGCCAGGATTAACGACGACCATATAGCTGCGTGCAAAACCTATTGTCTCCTCGCTTGCTCCGAACATCTGGAGTATGGGATTCATAAAGATGTAGCTGACAAGAAGATATAATGAACCGAAGAAAACAGTAAGTATGATGCTGTTGCCCAAAATCTTTTCAGCCCAGACAGTATCTCTTCTGCCGAGCACAATGCTCATGCGAGAGCAAGCGCCTACGCCCACCAGGGAGCCGCATGCGTGAGCTATATTCATAAGCGGCATGGTGATAGAAAGACCAGCAATAGCCAAAGGGCCGACATACTGACCAAGAAAGATGCGGTCGACAATATTATAGACAGACGCAATAATCTGACTGACGACAGCAGGCCAAGCATAAAGCCACAGCAAAGACTTGATACTCTTGGTTTCTAATTCTTGGAGGTTGGACATTAAAGAGAAATTAATTGTTGGCTACAGCAGGTGTTATTCAAGAATTGTGTCGACCAGCGGATTGGCATATATATCGACAACATTGTCGATGACGCACTGCACGAAATCCGGGTCGTAGGAATATGGAGGCGCGAGCAAAGATTGACGAATTTTCTCGGCATAAACATTAAACTTGATGCGCTCATCAACAGAGTAGCAACAAGAGTATTTAGATGTACGGTTACAAATATCAGCAGCGATATAGTTGTTATGGAATATACAATACTGCGAGAGAATCTCTCTATCAAGACATGCAGCGATAGATTTATGACATTCGTTGCACGCCATAATCTGCTCAGGAGTGATAGGGTCGCCAATAGATAGATGCACCTTGCCCTTTGGAGAGACAATGCCTGTCTTGACGCTCAAGGCATCCTCGCCTGGCTTTTTATGATATACGCCATCAATGGTATTGGCCAACTCAATAGCCTTGAGAGTGGCGCAAGGCTCCCATTCATAGCTGATAGCCACAGGGACGATATGCAGAGCATTGATACGCTGCGACACAGAGCCCTCACCGCTAAGTGCGAACATCTTAACGATGGCCGGGTCGGTACGGTCGAGGCCATTTTTAGTACGTCCGTTGCGCTGAGATATCCATACCGACTCGCCTTGGTTGATACTGTCGCGGATGTACTGCGACAGCTGTGCCAAAGAATGATAATACGACTTGGGCGAGCCGCCACGTTCTACGCTAAAAAGCTTGTTGGCTCGTCCTATTTCCTCAAAAAAAGGAATATTGAGCAAATTGGAGCCGAAAGCGACCTTTGTAGTAGGGAAGCCGATATTGCAAAACACACTCTCAAGTATCAGAGCGTCGAGAGTGATGTCGCGATGATTAGAAACAAACAGATACGGTTGCGATGGGTCGAGCTTAGACGAGACATCATAGGAGAACTCGGTGATAGTATGCTTTTTGATCTGATTAAAGACATCCAGCATAGGTCCATGCTGAAATTGCTCAACAGTCTTGATGGCAGCAAGCTTCTCCTTGATTTGTTCAGCAGACAAATCCGGATAGACCCGCTTGGCAATAGAAATAAACGCCTCGTCTTGCACCATGCGGCTCATAGCGGCGGGAATCTCATCATCTTTGAAAGGAACTATTGTCATTATATTATGAGGCTGAAGGAATAATAACGTACTAATTAGTAAATGAATGTGTTAACTGACGCATCTCGCGACGAGCGCCACAGCCCTTGTAGAGAATACGATAGAGCGATTGAGCAATAGGCATAACAATGCCGAACTGCTGACACAGCCGTTCGACAATATCGACGGCATAATAGCCTTCTGCCACCATTTTTTGCATCAGACGCGCCTCGTTGGGGCTATAGCCACGACCTATCAACTCGCCAAGAGTACGGTTGCGGCTATGCTTGGAGTAGGCTGTGGCGAGGAGGTCGCTAAGATAGACATAACGGCTCATGTCGCGCTGACGGTCGTCATGCATATATGCTTTCATAAAGGTATCCATCTCGTGCAAGGCGTTGGCAAGAAGCACAGCGAGGAGATTGTCGCCATAGTCGAGAGCTGTGCAAAGACCGGCGGCAACGGCATAGATGTTTTTGAGGGCAGCGGCACACTCAACACCTGTACGGTCGTCGGACGACTGAGTACATATCCAGTCGCACGCCAGCATCTCGCGGACGCGCTCTATAAGACCGTTGTTGGAGCCGGCGACAGTAAGATAGGTGAGCTGACAACGCGCCACTTCTTCGGCATGAGAAGGGCCACTGACAACGCATAGATGCTCGTCAGATATACCATACTGCTGAGCAAAATAGCTTGTTATGGTAAGGTTGCAATCAGCGATAAAGCCCTTTGCCGCCGAGATGATATTCTTGCCAGCAAGATGCTGAGCCGTAACACCTTGCAACGAGGAACATATAAAGGCAGAAGGGATGACAACAAAAATGTCGTCGGAGGCCTCTATCACCTCTTGAATATTGCTGGACACATTGAGTCGTGAAGTGCCTTTAAGCTCCTCGACCTTGTCGGATTCGCGCACCCACCAGTTGAGTTTGCGAGGGCTCTGTTCCTGAAGAATATGAACAATTTCTGTGGCCCAACTGCCACTACCTAAAACACCAATCATCTTATTATAAAAAACTAATGACTAAGAAGACATTTATAAGCATTATATGCAATAAAACCATTCGCCAACTCTATAGAGCGTTCGTCGACCATAAGGTTGGGGCGATGAAGGTTGCAGAACGGCGTGCCAGGAGTATGTATGCCTATACGATAATAACAGGCAGGAATCTTCTGTGCAAAGAAGGCGAAGTCCTCCGCCGTCATGCGCATATCGAGCCACTCGACATTGTCGGCACCGAGGAAGTCGACAGCATTGTCGTGCACCTGCTGAGTGCAGCGGTCGTCGTTGAAGACATAAGGATATCCGTAGTCGATAAAAAGGTTACATTCGGCGCCCATGCTTTCGGCGATACCGCAGCTCATCTTGCGAATACGCTCATGACATTCGAGCCGCCACTGCTCGTCGAAGGTGCGAATAATGCCCTCCATCTTCACCTCGTCGGGGATAATGTTTGTCCTGCCGTTGCCAATAAACTTGCCAAAAGAGAGCGTGGTAGGCATCAATGGCGAGGCATTACGGCTGACAAGCTGCTGCAAAGCCACGACGATATGCGACGCCACCAATATGGGGTCGACGCTAAGATGCGGCGTAGCGCCATGCCCCCCCCTACCCTTGATGGTCCAATAAAGCTCGTCGGTAGACGCCATATACTTGCCTTTGCGCATACCCACCTTGCCACAGTCCATCTCTGGCAGACAGTGGAAAGAATATATCTCGTTTGGGGTAACCTCGTTGAAAAGGCCGTCGTCCATCATCATACGGGCGCCGCCTGGATACATCTCCTCAGAAGGCTCGAAGATAAGCATGACACTGCCGCGCAGCTCCTGACGTATAGCTACGAGGATCTTGGCGGCGCCCAGCAGCGAGCTGGTGTGCATATCATGCCCACAAGCGTGCATGACACCCGGATTGACAGAAGCAAAGTCGAGACCTGTAGCCTCGTCAAGTGGGAGTGCGTCATAGTCGGCACGCAGAGCGACACAATAACTGTCGGGGTCGACACCGCCGCGTATCATAGCCATGACGCCAGTCTTGCCTATGCCAGTACGGGGCTGCAGTCCCATCTCTTCAAGACGCTGGGCGACATAGTTCATAGTGCCATACTCCTGTTGCGAGAGGTCGGGATGCTGATGAAGCCAACGACGCCAGGCAATGACCTCGTCACGCTGAGCATGAGCTAAATGTTTTATTCTATTTATCAAGATAAAAGACTTTTATATTCAGAACTAAATAACGTCAATCTTCATAAAATTAGTCTCGCCATCGCGAGGACGAGCATGAAAGCCGCCACAAGTAACGACAACATCGCCACGATGGAGATTGAGCCATTTGATAGCAGTAACCTTTGAGAATTCGAGAGCCTCGTCGATAGAGTTCATCTCTGCAACAGCGAAGGGATAGACGCCATAGTTAAGAGCCAAGCCACGACAGGTATGCTCGTCGTTGCTGAGAGCAAGAATAGGGCAGAACGGCTCAAGATTGCTGATAAGCCTGGCACTTGCTCCCTTCTTGGTGGGAACGATGATAACCTTGGCTTGCAAATCGTTGGCACTGACAGCCACATTGTAGCACATAGACTCGGCAATAGTGGTGGCCTTAGACTTGGCGTAGATATTGGTGTACTTGTGCGACGACTCGATACGCTCGCAAATACGAGCCATATACCTTACCGCCTCGACAGGAAACTCGCCGGTGGTAGTCTCGCCAGAAAGCATCACGGCATCGGCGCCAGAGAAGACAGCGTTAGCAATGTCTGTAACCTCGGCACGAGTAGGACGGGCGTTGTGTTTCATGCTCTCCAGCATCTCGGTGGCAACTATACAGACCTTGTTATGACTACGACATACAGAGATGATGCGCTTTTGATAGAGCGGAAGGTCTTCCATAGGCACTTCCACGCCAAGGTCGCCACGCGCCACCATAATGCCATCGGCAGCCTCTACAATCTCTTCGAGGTTGTCCATACCCATCTGATTTTCTATCTTGGCAATGATACGCATATCCTGACGGCCTTCGTCGGCAAGAAGCTGACGCACCTGACAGACATCAACTGCCGACGAGACGAAAGAACAGGCGATAAAATCGCCATCGTGATGACAAGCATATACGATGTCGTCTCTGTCTACATCGGACAGGAAAGGTATGTTAAGGAATACACCAGGCACGCTTAGGCTCTTGCGACTTTCGAGAACGCCGCCCTGCTGTATGAGGCATGTTACACCATCGGACTCCTTGCTGACGACGACCAGCTCCATCAAGCCATTCTCAAGCAAGATGACATGTCCCGGTTTGAGGAAGTCGAGGATATGAGAGTGATTGAGCGAAAAACGTTCAGCATTGCCCACAACCTGTTCTGCCACAATACGTATATGAGCGCCTTCCACCAACGTGGCGCCGTCCTGCTCCATAACGCCAGTGCGGAGCTCTGGTCCTTTAGTGTCATACATTACAGCTATAGTCTCGCCAGTGCGGCGACGCACTTCTTTGACAGTGTTTACCGCACGTTCTTTTTCCTCATCGGTAGCGTGCGAGAAATTTATACGTGCCACATTGGCGCCCGCCAGCACCATCTGTTCAAAGACATCAGGGTCGTAGCTGGCTGGACCTATACTTGTTACTATCTTTGTTTTTTTCATCAACACAATTATTTACGAACCCAGACAAATGTCGGCACACCATCAACAATCTCTATCTGCTGACGAACATCTTCAGCAATAGTATCGACAAGGTTGAGCTGTGTTGCCAAAATCTCGTTACATATATATTCGCGATACTGCTCGACGGCACTATCCCAAACGCCATGCACGAGGTCGACACAAATACGGTCGGTAACATCGAAGCCTTCCTTACGGATATTCTGAATACGGTTGACCAACTCGCGAGCCATGCCTTCCGCCTTCAGCTCTTCCGTCAAGGTGATATCGAGGGCAACGGTAAGGCTGCCTTCGTTAGCCACCACCCAGCCGGGTATATCCTGCGTGGCTATCTCCACATCGTCGCGTTGCAAGACAACAGGCTGACCTTCGACCTCAAGTTGCAGGGAGCCCGTGTTCTCGATAGTGGCAATCTGTTGTTGCGAGAAAGACTGAATAGTAGCGCCAAGAGCCTTCATGATCTTGCCATAGCGAGGGCCGAGAGTCTTGAAGTTGGCTTTGATTTTCTTGACAAGGATATTATTGTCGGCCGTCAAAAATTCAACAGCCTTGATGTTAAGCTCGGAGCAGATAAGATGGCTGACAGCCTCGACCTGCTGACGTTCGCGATCGCCATGAATAGGTATTGTAATCTTAGCAAGGGGCTGACGTACACGGAGATTGCTCTTCTTGCGGAGCGACAAGCCCATAGAACATATCTTCTGAGCCAGCTGCATACGCTCTTCGAGTTGCTTGTCGATAAGCTCTTCATGCACGGCAGGGAATGGGCAATGATGCACCGAAGCCTCGTGGCAACGATGGGTTACCGCATTGAGGTCTTGATACATACGCTCGCTGAAGAATGGCGCTATTGGCGACATGAGACGTGCCAGCGTCTCAAGACATGTATAGAGGGTTTGATAAGCCGAGACCTTGTCGGCAGTATATTCGCCTTTCCAGAAGCGACGACGGCAAAGACGCACATACCAGTTGCTGAGATAGGCGTCGACAAACTCCTGTATGGCACGACCGGCGCGAGTAGGCTCATAGTCGTTGAAAGCCTCGTCGACAGTCTTCACCAAGGTGTTCAGCTCGCTGAGGATCCAGCGGTCTATCTCTGGACGCTGAGAGGCGTCGAGGTCAGCCTCCTTATATTCAAAGCCGTCGATATTGGCATATAAGGCAAAGAAACCATAAGTGTTGTAGAGCGTGCCGAAGAGCTTGCGACGCACCTCGTCGACACCTTCGGCGTCGAACTTGAGGTTGTCCCAAGGTTGCGAGTTGGTAATCATATACCAGCGGGTAGCGTCGGGTCCATACTTTGCCAAGGTGGCGAAGGGGTCTACGCCGTTGCCAAGACGTTTAGACATCTTATTGCCATTCTTGTCGAGGACAAGGCCGTTGCTGATAACATTTTTGAAAGCCACACTGTCGAAACACATAGTGGCGATAGCATGCAGGGTATAAAACCATCCGCGCGTCTGGTCGACGCCTTCGGCGATGAAATCGGCAGGGAAGTTGCGGGCGTTGAGCTGACCGTCGAGGCCCATATAATGGATTTGAGCATACGGCATAGCGCCACTGTCAAACCACACGTCGATAAGATCCGGCTCGCGATGCATAGGCTTGCCTGATGCAGAACACAGCACAACGCTATCAATATAAGGACGATGAAGGTCGAAAGCGTTATAGTCCACCTTGCCGTCGGCAACCTTGTAAGGATTCTTGTCCATAAAGCCTGCGGCAACGGCTTTCTCTATCTCCGCGCTAAGCTCTGCCACGCTGCCAATACATATCTCCTCCTTGCCATCTTCGGTGCGCCAGATAGGAAGCGACGTACCCCAATAGCGGCTACGGCTCAAGTTCCAGTCGACGATATTCTCAAGCCAGTTGCCGAAACGGCCGCTACCAGTAGCTTCGGGCTTCCAGTTGATAGTCTTGTTGAGCTCGATAAGACGCTCCTTGACGGCAGTGGTGCGGATAAACCAACTGTCGAGAGGATAATAGAGGACAGGCTTGTCGGTACGCCAGCAGTGAGGATAGCTGTGCTGGTGCTTCTCGCTCTTGAAGAGCTTGCCTTCGCCTTTGAGCATCACCACAATCTCTACATCGAGGCTTAAGTCCTTGTCGGTCTTTGTAGCGTCGTAGGCATTCTTCACATACTTGCCTGCATATTGCGAATAGAGTTCTACATTGACGTTGCCAGCCACCCACGAGGCATCCAAGTCCTCGATACGAGCAAAACGGCCAGAGCGGTCGACCATAGGCATCTGCTTGCCATCGCAGTCGAAAAGGAGAAGCTCGCCAATACCTGCTTTCTTAGCCACGCGAGCGTCGTCGGCGCCAAAGGTAGGCGCAA
This sequence comes from Bacteroidales bacterium, assembly GCA_045598945.1. GTDB lineage: Bacteria > Bacteroidota > Bacteroidia > Bacteroidales > P3 > Colimorpha. The sequence continues at coordinate 18,253 of JAZRVD010000253.1, forward strand.
TATGAACGATACCTGTACCGTCCTCTGTGGTAACATAGTCGCCAAGAATGATTCGGAAAGCATCGTTACCTGTAGGCTTGACCCAAGGTATGAGTTGCTCGTAACGAATGCCTTCGAGTGCTCGTCCCTTACATTCGCCAAGCACTACACACTGCGGCTTGGGCTTAGCCTTGCTCGCCGTCTCATCAGCAACAGCTTCCGGCAGGACGTCGAAAACGTCGAAGAAACTCGCCACCAGAGGCTTAGCCATGATAATCTGGCATAGAGCGGAGGTATACGGATGACGTGTCTTCAGAAGTACATAGTCGATATTCGGGCCTACGCAAAGAGCAGTATTTGACGGGAGTGTCCACGGCGTGGTAGTCCATGCCACAGCATACAACGGCAGAGAGGCGTCATACGACACAAAAGGCAGCTGCTGGTTGGCGAGCACGCTAAACATTGCCACACAGGTAGTATCCTTGACATCGCGATAGCAACCTGGCAGGTTGAGCTCGTGGCTGCTGAGACCTGTGCCAGCGGCAGGCGAGAAAGGCTGGATGGTATAGCCCTTGTACAACAAACCCTTGTCGTAAAGTTTCTTCAGCAGAAACCATAGCGACTCGATATACTCGTTCTCGAAAGTGATATATGGGTGCTTGAGGTCTACCCAATAGCCCATCTGCTTGGTTAGCTCGTCCCAAAGGTCCTTATACTTGAGAACCTCAGAACGGCATGCCTTGTTGTATTCATCGACAGATATTTTCTTGCCTATATCCTCCTTGGTGATACCCAAAGTCTTCTCCACACCGAGCTCCACAGGCAAGCCGTGAGTATCCCAACCTGCCTTACGGTCGACGCGGAACCCCTTTTGAGCCTTGTAACGGCAAAAAACATCTTTGATAGTACGAGCCATGACATGATGAATGCCCGGCTTGCCATTTGCCGATGGCGGACCATCATAAAACACAAACGACGGATGCCCCTCAGCAAGTTGCTGACCCTTCTCGAAAGTCTCGCTTTCTTCCCAATACTTTCTGATTTCCTCGCCTATGCGAGTTAAATCAAGTTGCTTATACTCTGCGTATTTCACTTTATCTTATAATTTAATATTTTTGTCGACATTAAGATGCCGTTATAGCCTTTTCTCAAAATTAGGAAACTATTCACACCCCCTGCAATCACAGAAAAAGTGTGAATAGTATTCTATAAAGCAATTACAAGTCAATAATATTCAAAGCAATAGCTTGAACACACTTATTATTTGCTAACAACAGCCTTGACAGCCTCGTTGGCAGCCTTGACTCTGTCTATATCACCCTTTACCTCGGCACGGTCGTAAGTCATCAAGCCGTTGACCTCGCCCTCGCAGTCGGTAGTCTGAGTATAGACGGCGGCGCTGAAGCCACGACGGGCAAAATCCTTGAGCTGCTCGGCGTACTTGACATATTCGTTGGTAACCTCGTCTTTGCTCTTGAACTGAATATAGCCCCAGTTGCGTTTGTCCCACCATAGATGACCTTCCATAGCATAGCCTATGCCGCCATACTCGCCTAACACATTGACGCGAGAAGGATCGGTGAGGAACATGCTGGGACCAGGATAGTTGTGAAGGTCGAGGATGTCGCCGCAGTTGCGATGATTTCCACCCGAAGCCGGGTTGATAAGGCGCGATGGGTCTTGCTGATGAGTCCATGCGACGACCTGCTCTGTCTCGAACTGGCCCCAAGCCTCGTTGAAAGGAGTCCATATCACCACACATGGGTGCTGAGAACAGAGAGCCATTATCTCTTTCCACTCATTATAGTAGTTTTCTTTGCTCTGCATAGAGCGGGCCTTGTCGGTGCCGCCACCATATACATGAGGCTCCCACTCGTTGCCGTAGTCGCCACTTGGCATATCCTGCCACACCACGACACCCTCTCTGTCGCAATGATAGTACCAGCGGTCTGGCTCTACCTTCACATGCTTGCGAATCATATTGAAGCCAAGTTTCTTGGTCATGACAATGTCATAAAGCAAAGCCTCATCGGTAGGAGCGGTATACAATCCGTCAGGAAACCAGCCTTGGTCGAGAGGGCCATATTGGAAATAGTCCTTGTTGTTGAGTTGCAGACGCATGATGCCATTTGCATCGCGAGCGGTAGAAATCTTACGCATAGCGGCATACGACTCAGCTTGGTCGATAACCTTGCCGTCGCGCGAAAGGGTAAGCTTAATAGTATAGAGGAATGGTGTCTCTGGTGTCCAGAGCTTGGCATCGGGGATAGAGAGACGCATGGGGCCATTGGCTACCGCCTTGCCACGAGCCACCTCCTTGCCGCCATCGAGGACGACAGCTTCAACTACATCGTGATTGCGAGAGCAAACTGTTTTTGCAGAAAGTTCCAAAACACCATTGTCGATGTCGGCAACAGACTGAATATTGGTAAAATGATTCACATCGACAGGCTCGATCCACACAGTCTGCCAGATACCTGTAACAGCAGTGTACCATATAGAGCGAGGATTGCGAGTCTGCTTGCCTATAGGCTGATAGCCGGCATCGGTGGGGTCCCATACACGAACAACGAGTTTCTGCGAACCCTTCTTGTTGAGATAAGGGGTAATATCGAACGAGAATCCAGCATAACCGCCACGGTGAGTACCAATCATAATATCATTGACATATACGTCGGCTTGCCAGTCGACAGCGCCGAAGTTGAGCATTATGTGCTTGCCTTTCCAGTTGGCAGGCACGGTAAACTCGCGATGATACCACAGCTCTTGTTTTTCGTTGACCTCCTTCTGCACGCCACTAAGCGATGACTCGACACAGAATGGCACAAGGATCTGCCCGTCGTACTGTGCAGGCTCGACCTTGCCCTTGTCGAGGATAGCGTAATCCCACAAGCCGTTAAGATTCTGCCATTCAGCACGCTGCAAGATAGGACGAGGATACTCTGGCAAAACATTTTGCGGGTTGACCTCAGCAGCCCACTTGGTCTTGATTTTGTCGCCTGCTGGAGCCCACTGAGCCATAGTAGTCATAGCTGCCAACAAAGTAGAAACCACCAAAAAAAACTTTCTCATACTATTAGTATTTAATAATTTTCAAAAAAAACAATGTCAAAAAGCGTTGCAAAGGTACGAAAAAAACATCAATTAACAATTACACACCTTTGAATTGCATCGATTTTGCAATACAGACAAGACAATAAAACAGCCTGCACATTCATATCGCCTACATCTTGTTTTGACCGGCGAGAAGTCCGCATGCTGCCATAATATCCTCGCCACGCGAGGCGCGGAGAGTACAGATAATGCCATGCTGATTGAGATAATCCTGAAAACGAGCTATAGACTGTGACGGGCTTTTGCGCAACATGCCATTGCATGTGTTGTACGCCTCTGCACCCGTGTGGAAACGAATAAGATTGACACGGCACCGCAGCGGCGACTGATTAGCCGTACCTTGCACCAACCGCACAATCTCAGCAGCATGACGAAGGGTGTCGTTCTGCCCTTCAAGCATAGTATATTCAAACGATATACGCCTCTGGCCGTTCCAATCGTACTGCCGCAGCATATCAATAACCTCGGCAATAGGATAGACCTTTTGCATAGGCATTATCTGCAGGCGTTCCTCGTTGAAAGGGTTGTGCATACTTACTGCAATATGACACTTGCTGTCAGCGACAAACTGACGGAGACGAGGCAAGACGCCTACCGTGGAGACGGTGATACGCTGCGGGCTCCACCCACAGCCCCACGACTCGGTGAGCACCTGTGTGCTACGAAGCACATTGTCATAATTGTCCATAGGCTCGCCCATACCCATATAGACTATATTGGTAAGCGACGCGCTCTCAGGGATGGCAAAAATCTGATTGAGAATATGAGCGACAGAGAGATGGCCGTGAAAGCCTTGACGGCCCGTTACACAAAACCTGCAGCCCATCTTGCAGCCAGCCTGGCAACTGACGCATAGCGTAGCCCTGTCGCCTTCGGGAAGATAGACGGTCTCTATATATCGAGTAGCCTCATCGTGTGCTGGCGCACACTCAAGCTGAGAAGAGGGAATGGCAAAGAGATATTTTTTAGTGCCATCGACAGACTGCTGAAAACTGACAGGCGGCTGCAGGAAAGAGTCGCCATAGGCGACATCTGCCAGCTCCGACAGACGATGACGAATGCGCAAGGAGATATTTGTCATCTCGGCAAAGGACGAGACCCGCTTGAGGTACATCCACTCGCACAGTTGCTTGGCGACATATCGCGGCCACCCTTCATGCTTGCACAACTGCTGAAGCTCAGCAAGAGAACTACCAAAGATAGTATTCGTCATAGTTGTCGGTCTCGTTGCTAATTTCCTGATCAAAGAGGTTGCAGTCCAACTGAGTAGGAAGCGGTTTGCTGGGGCGTTCAAAGTCGCGACGAGGAAAAGCCAGATTCTCGTCTTTATAAATGCTTTCCATATAGTAGCCGAAGATAGGCAATGCCATACTTGCGCCCTGTCCGTAGGTCATGTTGCGAAAATGGATGCTGCGCACTTCGCCGCCTGTCCACACAGCAGTGGCCAGCTTGGGCGTGATGCCGACAAACCAGCAGTCGCTATTGTTTTGAGTAGTGCCTGTCTTGCCAGCTATAGCACTTGAATACTGGTTGAGGTGATACTTGTAGTTGAGGCGCGTACCCGTGCCGCTCTGCACAACGCCTTGCATCAGCACCAGCATCATATAGGCTATAGTCTCGTCGATAGCCTCGTGGCGCTCGGCAGTGAAATGTTCAATCTCATTGCCTTTATTGTCGCATATAGAGGTGATGATGATAGGCTCGACGTACTCGCCGCCATTGGCAAACGTTGCCATGGCGCCAGCCATCTCGTAGACAGGTATTTCTGGCGTGCCTACGCTTATGGCAGGCACTGCGTCGATAGGCGCCATGATACCCATGTTGCGAGCAATATCGACAACATCTTCAGGCCTGCCCTGTTTCATAATATATGCCGAGACCCAGTTGACCGAATGAGCCAAAGCCCATTTGAGGGTAACCATCTCGTTCTCGCGCTCATGAGTAGAGTTTTTGGGGCACCAGTCCTCCTGACCAAACTGCTCAAAACAGACCTCGCTGTTAGGCACCTGTGTGCAGGGGAACATCTTCAGATTTTGCAATGCCATGGTATATACAAAAGGCTTGAAGGTAGAGCCAACCTGACGTCTTGTCCTCACGTTGTCGTATTTGAAATAGCGATAGTTGATACCGCCCACGTATGCACGCACATAGCCTGTACCCGGCTCTACCGACATAAGGCTCGCATTCAAAAACTTCTTGTAATATAGCAACGAGTCGCGAGGCGACATCACTGTATCTACATGTCCCTTCTTGTTCCAGGCAAAGACGCGCATCTTCACCTTCTTGTTGAAGACCTCTTTTATCTCACTCTCGCTCATATTGTCCTTCTTCAGTGCCTTGTACCTGTCAGACTGTTTCATAGCCTGAGTCATCAGCTTCTCGCGCTGTTCGTCGGAGATGTCGCAGAATGGGTTGCCATTTCTCTTCTCCAGCTCGCGGAAGAAGGCAGGCTGAATCTCACTGCCCATGTGCTTGCTGACAGACTCCTCGGCATAGCGCTGCATACGAGAATCGATTGTAGTGTAAATTCTCAAGCCGTCGGTATGAACATCATAGTTCTCGCCATTAGACTTTTTATGCTGCTTGCACCAATCCTTCATATACTCGCGTATATATTCACGCAAATAGGTGGCAAGACCTTCGTTATGATTTTGAGGTGTATAGTTAGAGACGTCAATAGGCTCGGTTATCAGACGGTCGTATTCCTCATCGGTAATATATTTGTAATGATTCATCTGAAACAAGACAGTATTGCGACGAGAGAGAGAGTTTTCGGGATTGAGTATAGGGCTATACGCCGTAGGTGCCTTGAGCAAGCCGACAAGTGTAGCCGACTCGGTAACAGACAGTTCGGAAGGCAGCTTGCCGAAAAACGTGCGAGCGGCGGTCTTTATACCGTATGCGTTGCTGCCAAAGTCGACAGTATTGAAATACATAGCCATGATCTCCTCCTTGGAATAGTTGCGCTCGAGCTTGACAGCAACGACCCACTCCTTAAACTTGGAGAAGGCGGTGCCTATAGCACTCTTATGCTCTCGAGGGAAGAGATTTTTTGCCAGCTGCTGTGTGATGGTGCTGCCACCGCCACTGCCACGGTTACGACCTATCAACGTCTTGACCAGCACACGCATAAGACTGCGTGCATCGATACCCGAATGGTCCATAAAACGGACATCCTCGGTGGCGATAAGAGCGTTGACGAGGTTGGGCGAGAGCTCGTCGTAAGAGATATTCGACCTGTTTTCCACACCTATAAAGCCTAATATCTCGCCGTCATCGGAAATAACCTCCGAAGCAAGATTGCTTTGCGGATTTTCGAGTTGCTCGAAAGAAGGCATGAAACCCAGCCAACCTATCGACAACAAAGTGAAGAACAAGAAAACCGCCAGCCACAAGCCGATAAAGACCTTCCACATAAAAGATGTAATGCGACGTTTATTACCTTCTTCCTTAGGTGACGTATGTTTTGTAGCCATAAGCATTTTATTTTTTATTCAACTGAACGAACTATATGCAGACCCACATCCTTTATTCCCGCAATGCTCTCATCACGCATGCCTTGCGTCATTCTAAACTTATATGTGCCACTCATCGGGAAAGAGGCATTCTTTTTCAACAAAAAGCGGCTATCGACATACCTGCCCGTCTCCTTGCCACGCCACCTTCCATCGGGCAGAGCCAAGGGGCACTCCAAGGTGTCGATAGCAAACGAGCCATCGGGGAAGTATGTACCTATAAACAAAAAAGCATTGGAATAAGCATAATCCTTGCAGACACGCATATCCACATAAAAATCAAAACATGTTGTGGTGTCGCCATCCTCTACGTCGACATCAAAGTCGACAGGCTCCTCTATAGGCCAGCCGAGTATGTCGACAGAAGCATGATCGTTGTAAAACACTGAGTTATCGCACGACACGAACGACAGCAGCAACACAAAAAACATTAATCTTCCGAGAGACTTCATGACACAGTACAATTAATTGCGAGGGTGTGAATTACCTTTTCTATTCTTCTGACCCGACCTGCGTTCGCGCATTTCGCCAGAGACACTCGCCCCATGTGACGAGGCTTCCGGACCGCCTTTCTGCTGCTCAGGCCTATTGGCTTGTTGAGGTTTGCCGCCATCGCGTCTACGACCTTTGCCATCTTGCTCTTGACGCTGACGTCTTTCCTTGCCGCCATCGCCACGTCCGCCAGAGTCAGGCTCGGTCTGCTCCTTGCTTGCCAATCGTTGCAACTCACGCTCAAAATCAGCAGCATTAGACTCCTGCTGCAACGCTGCGTTAGAAACAAGTTCAACCTGGAAATCCTCTATCTGCGACGGATATTGCTGATTCTTGTTCATCTCTATCACCTTCTTGACGCTCTCGGCAGGTATAGCATGAAGGTCGTTCTCGCCCTCGTAGGCATACCACATTATTCCACGCAGCACATCGGTCTTCTTGTATAACGCCAAGCCCTTCTGAAAACGGATGGCGGTGCCTGCCGGTGGGAACTGCTTGAGGGCATCGGCATAGACCTCGTATTCAAAATTGAGACAACACTTCAGCTTGCCACATTGTCCTGCCAGCTTTTGAGGGTTGGGATGTATCTGTTGCGCCTTGGCGGCGCCTGTAGTAACCGACTTGAAATTGGTAAGCCAGGTGCTGCAGCACAGCTCTCTGCCACATGTTCCCAAGCCGCCCACTCTGCCAGCTTCCTGACGCACGCCTATCTGCTTCATTTCAATCCTCACCTTAAACTCGTCGGCAAGGACTTTGATAAGATTGCGGAAATCGACTCTGTCGTCGGCGGTATAATAGAATATGGCTTTTGAACGGTCGCCCTGAAACTCCACGTCATCAACCTTCATCACCAAGCCCTGCTCTTCCACTATCTGACGTGTGCGAAGCATTGCCTTATGCTCCTCGGCGAGTCCTTCGGCCCACTTCTCTATATCTGCAGCCTTGGCGCGACGGAAGAGTTTCTTTATATCCTCCGAATTGCTATTGACATGCTTTTTCTTCATCTGTATCTTGCACACCTCGCCGACAAGGCTGACAATGCCAATATCGTGTCCTGGTGCACCTTCTACAGCCACCACATCGCCCTGCTCAACCTCAAGGCCGTCAGGCAGCCTAAAGAAATCCTTTCTATTGTTTTTGAAACGCACCTCTACAATATCAAAGGCGCCTTCTGATGGCTGACGTACACCTGCAAGCCAGTTGCAGGCAGTCATCTTGCCGCACATACGTGTCTCACTATCGCCAACCGGCGAATAGGCCTCCGGGCACTTGCGGCAGCCCCTCGACAAAAAAGGAGACTCCGCAAAAGGCTCCCATGGTATAACAGGATCTGGGTCAAGATAAGGGTCGATAAGGCTATCTGGCGAGACATATTCCGCAAACTCGCTTTCCTTGTCGTCAACCTTGTTCTCGGCACGTTTGCGGGCGCGCTTCTCCGCCGAACGGCGAGTCTCCTCTGCCACCTCTTCGGCTGTTGCCACATCATCGTCCACAACACCCTCAACAACAGTCTGCTTGCCCTTCTTGGCAGCATCGCAACGACCGCCACCGTCTACCGTCTCACGTCCTCCACGCTGTTTCGCACTTGCATCATTGTCAAGTGTTTTTGGGGTGCCAACATCATTTTTGGCCACCTCGTTATCATTTTTTTTATCTTGCATCAAATATATATTTGTTAAAGTATCTTATCGTTTCTTTATCCACTTGCTTAGCTGAAACGACAAAGACATAAAGGTTATACTTGGATTAGCATTTCTTTCTATAGACATCAATGCGTCATTCATCGCATCATTCATTGCGGCAATATTGTTGACGGTAACGTAGGTATAAAACATCTTGTTAAACCGTTCGTCACCAAAGTCAAACATCTGCTCGGTACTGCCTGTCGCAGAGCTAAGGAAACAGCGTCGCAGAGCTTCGAGAGAATACTGGAGAAACTGTTTCTGCGGCTCACGTCCTATCTTGGCAATTCTATCGACCCACTCCGACAACTTTGCCATATTCAACTTGAACAACATGCGCATCCACTCCAAAAACCACTGTGCGTACTGCTCGTTGTTGACACCCACGCCATTCTTCAACGACGGCACGACAATCTGTTGCACACGCGATATAATTGTAG
>JAZRVD010000254.1:0-5314 GCA_045598945.1 Bacteroidales bacterium
CGGCAGCGCCGCAGTTGAGCTCCCATTGCAAAGAGGCCTCGGTGGCTCCCACGTTGTACGCCTCGGCGAGAGGTGCCTCGCATTCCGCTATCTTCTCGACGCTGAGGTTGTCGATATAAAGGGCTGCGTCGTTGCTCTCGCCAGCATACTGGAAGCGGAACGCCACATAGCGATAGTCGGCGGCGTCACCCGTCAGCAGATGCGAAAGGTCGATGGTGTTCTGATGTGTAAAATTCTGCGACGGCGTGCCGTTGGCAGGGGCGGCATACGGTACAAGGGTGGTAACGCTGACAAAGCTGCTGACATCGTAAGGCGAACGCATCACACCCACCTCGGCAGTGCCATAGAGGTTGGCGTCGTAGAAGCGGTAGTCGAACGACATGCGGAGGCTGTCGGCAGTGGTGCCGAAATAGGGCAGCACAGCGTAGGCCGCCCTACCCTTCTGGCTCTTGAGAGCCAAGGAGCGCTGCACCACGTCGGCATAGCCGTCGTAGGCAAAATAGCCCGTGGCACCGCACATCCATACCTGACGGTAGCCGTTGGCAGCATAGTAGCTGCTACGCTGTGGAGTAAACCAGGCGGGTATCAACGTCCCGGCAAAGCTGTTGCCGTAGGTGGCGGCGGCATAGTTGGCATACTGGCTGCCACCGTAGGCAGCGGAGGCGTAGCCGTCAAAGTTCTCGTTGTATGGCAATGCCTTGGCAGCTGCCGCCGTGGTGGCGGTAACCTTGACCCACGGACTCGGCAACGATGTTGCAGCACACTGGCTGCTGACATAGAAGTCGTAGGAGGTGGCAGGCGTCAGTCCGCTGACAACAACGTTGGCATTGGTGGTGTTGACCGTCTGCTCGCTAACATCGCCAGGATAGAACGGATGCACGCCATACAGCACACGGTAGCTCGTGGCGTTGCCCGGGTCGTTGAAGTCGAAGACAATGCTGTCGGAGACAAGGGATGCCACCTGCACGTTGTCCAAACGCTTGCAGTCGGTGCTATGGTCTACCTCTACCTCGTCGATCATCACAGGACTGTCGGCATCCACGGCGGTAAAGCGCAGAGCGATGCGGGCACCCGTGGGATAGCGCACTCCGTCGAGGAGGTAGTCGCGGGTGAAGAGCTGGTAGTCGTGCGTTGCATCGTTGATGGTCTGCAACATCACAAAGGTGTTGGCATCTTCGGGGTCGGTCATATAACCCACCTCTATGATGCCAGGCTGTGCCTCGTTGAGGGCACGATAGCGGAAAGCTATGGTAAGACTGTCTAACGGCAGCGTGGCGCTGCGCGTGGTAGACTGGAAGCCCGGCAGGGCTACCACCGTGCGGCGGCTCTCGGCACCGTCGTTGCGCAAAACCAAAGCACCGTTGCTGGCATAGTAGCCGTAAGGAGCGCCACTATTGTTGCCACCCTTCACCACAAAGCTCTGCGGATAGGTGGTGTTGCTCATGCTCATATTGGCAAAGCTCCAGCACTGCGGCAGCTGATGCGTGCCCTCGCCATAGGCGGCAGGCACCTCCGTTGGCGTTGTCGACACTTCGGCAGTGACAGTAGAGACATTGAAATGCTCGCGATAGGGCAAAGCTACATGCGTGCAGGTGGGTCTGGCGTAGATTACCACGCTGTCGCCCATGCTCTCGGCAGAGCATACAGCACGCACCACAAACTTGTAGCGCTCGCCAGCGATGAGACCGGTGGCGGTGTAGCGATTGACATTGCTGGTGTACTCTTGGCGTGTATTCAGCATCTCGTCAACCACCACAACGCTATAGGTAGCTCCCGGCACAGCGCTCCACTGCAGCGACACACTGTTGTCGGTACGTGCCGACACGGCAAGGTTCTGGATGGTGGCGCAGGTGTTGGCACTGTCTACCTTTATGCTGTCGATAGCAAGGTAGTATGTGGCGGTGCTGGCGGTGCCAGCCCAACGTATGGCAATACGTGCGTCGGCAGGATAGCTATTGCCGTCGCGGCTGAAGTCGTACTCTACCTTGGTATAAACGTCTTTAAGGTCGTACTCCTTGAGCATGGTCCACTGCGGCGTGCCGCTGATAGAACCGGTAACATAGCCTAACTGCATACGGCTGGTGCCGTCGTAGGCGTTGTGGTTGCGGTAGTAGTAGGTAATCTTCAAAGCGCCGAGGTTGGCACTCATCAACGGCAGCAGGGCGGTAGAGCCATACAGCGCCGTGGTGTTCTTGAGCAGCAGCACGTTGCCGTCGGCAGCGGTAAACTGCAGGTTGTCCTGTGCGGTAAGGAAGGCCTGCGGATAGGTGGTAAGGTTGGTGAAAGCTATCGGCGAGAACTTGTCGAAGTTCCAGCAGGTAGGCATGGTGGCATGCTCGTAGAGAGCGTTGGCACCATAGATATAGAGAGCAGGAGCGTTGATGTCAATGCTGATATGCTGACCCAACTCGCCTGTATATTCGTCAAAGTTTTCGGTATATGGTATGTCTTGCGGACGGCAAGGAGCCTCGAAGCTGAGGCTTACGGCGCCGCTGGTGTCGCCCTCGCCGCAGATGGTGCGGACGTAGGCGGTGTAGCGCTCGCCAGAGACAAGACCGCTGAATGTAGTACTGGTAGTGGTGGTTATTCTGGTTATTCTGGAATTGCCGGATTCTCCGGAAACATTCACCAGCACCACCTCATAGCCGGCGGCACTGGCAGGACCCTGCCAGTTGAGCACCACGCTGCCATCGGTGATGGTGTTGTCGCTGTTGATGGCGAGGCTGTTGGGCTGGCGGCACGACGGCAGCAGCGTTACCGCCACGCTGTCTATGTAGAGGACACCGCTATTGCGCACTACCTCGTCGTTGGTAGTATTGTTGTAATTGAATTTTATGGCTATGCGATATTCTTCGTCATCGTTGACAAAGCCATAGAATGTAGTGCTGTCGGTAAGGTAAGTCTCTGTAGCATCCAACTGATGCACCGGAACGAAAGCATCACGTGTCTGATTGCTTTCTGGCACATAGCCCAACCAAGCCTCGCCACGCAAAGAGTTCTGGAAACGATAGTTGAGTTTCAGTTGAAGGTCTTTGATATGCTCGTTCATCTTTGGCAATACAGCCACGGCGGCATAGTTGTACCAAGAGACAAGAGCCAAAGAAACGCTCTCTTGCGAGTAGCCCTCGCGATCCATAAGGAACGCCTTGGGGTAGCGACCGCTGTTATTATCGTGATAGCGGTGGTTGTCGCCGCTTACACTGCTTGGGAAGCCCCAGCAGTAGGGACGTTGCGGAGAGGTGTTGTCCTGACCGTAGATATTGGTATTATAGTAATAATGGTTGGAGATATTGCCATTGCGACCGCCTGTGGTGGTGGCATTGGCATAGTAGTATATGTCGAAGTCCTCGTAGTAAGGCACACTGTAGGCTGGGCAGCCCGAGGCAGGCGTGCGGAAGCTGATAAGGGTGTCGGGACCATGGCTGCTGCCAATGGCGCAGTAGGCATGGAGATAGAAGTCGTAGAGGGTGTTGGTGTCGAGTGTCAGGGCAAGGCTGTTGCCATAGACGATGGTGTCGTGGCCGTTGCCGAGTCCAAAGCCATGCTTGCCGTACTCTATGACATAGTACTGTGCCGAGGCTTGTGCCGTCCAGCTGACGGTGGTGGTAACGGGCGCTGTAGTGGTATGCGCCACGGTGATGCCCTGCATGGCAGGACAACCTTCGGACTTATAAACATTAATGTCGTCGAGGAACAACGTGGAAGTACCATTCAGGTAGGCATAACGGAAGGCGATACGAGCACCACCATGCTGCAGGGCAGGATTGCGACGGAAATAGTCGGCATAGTCGAAGGTGCTTGTGGTATAAGAAGAGTTGTGCAACGCCTGTGTGTTGTTGAAAGTGGCGCACTGCACAAAGGAGTTCGGGTCGTTGGGGTTGTTCATAAAACCTATCTCGAGCGGTCCGCCATAGTTACCGTTTGTGCGGAGGTCGCGGTGCGAGAAGGTGATGGTGAGGCTGTCGATAGGCAGCTCAAACTCTGGCAGAGCTGCAACAGCAGAATTGGTAACACCTGTGGTGTTAGGACGCATATACAGAGCATACTTGCCGCTCTTGGCAACGGCGCTGTACTGGCTGTTGTCGTACATCGTACCGTTGGCGATATACGCCTGCGGCCATGCAGCGGATGTGGCAGCCTGATTGACAAAGATCCAGCACGACGGCATGTAGTGGTCGCCGTAGTTGTAGCGCAGAGGTGCCGACGGGGCTCCAGCATTGACGCAGGTGCCATAGTAGCCGAACTCGTCGCCGTAGCCGTCGAAGTTCTCGCTGTAGGGCAGTGCGTAAGGCACGCAGAGCGTGGAGGCGAAGGTGGTGCCGGCGTTGCCATAGCAGGCGTTGTCGGTACAGTAGGCATAGACGTAGAAGGTGTAGCGCGTGCCAGCAGTAAGACCGGTGATGGTGGTATATGGCGTGCTGACCGTAGGATAGAGGTAGGCATCCTCCTCGGCAACGCCGTCGGGAGCCACAGCCACACGGTAGCTGATGGCGCGGTCTACGCTGGTCCACTCAAGACGCACGCTGTTGGTGGTGATATTCTTGGCTTGCACGTTCTGCACCGTGGGACAGCCCTTGGCTACCTCTACATGCACATTGTCGATAACGGCATAGCCATAGTTGTTGCCAGAGGTATGTTTCACCCTGAAGACGATACGGCTGCCCACTGGCACATCTATACCGTCGTTGCGGAAGTCATACTCCACATTACGCAAGTAGGTGGCACGCGGCGCACTGTAAAGCAGGTGGTACTGCGCCGTCTGGTTGGCAAAGGCAATGAGGGGGTTATAGTTGTCGATATAACCAATCTCGAAAGCACCGCCCTGGTTGGTCCAGTTCTCCATAAGTGAGAACTCAATACGCAAGCTGTCGATAGGCTTCTCCATAGCAGGCAATATAGCGTAAGCGGCAGCAGCGTCGGCGGCAGTGGCATAGGTGTAGAACTCCAGTCCGCGACCGCTGGTAACGAAGCTGGCGTTGGTGTTCATGAAGAACTTAGGCGATGCGGTGTTTGTAGTAGTGGTGTTTCTTACCGGGAACTCCCAGCAGGTGGGCAGACCCTTGGCGGCAAAGTCGGCAGCTGCATAACTGGTAGGCGTAACATTGGTGATGTCGCTGCGATAGTAGCCTTCATCGAGTCCGTAGGTCTCGAAGTCCTCGTCGTATGGCAGCGCCACAGGCGTGCAATAGGTCTTGAAATCGTAGGTGGCGGCAACGGCGGAAGCTACGCCGTCGCAGTTGGTGCGGACGATGATGGTATATTCCGTGTTGGGTTGTAGGTGCAGCATCTCATAGCGTGGCTCGCCGCTGACGCT
>JAZRVD010000255.1:0-1166 GCA_045598945.1 Bacteroidales bacterium
GCCGCACAAAGTCTCATACTTCTCATCGAGACTTATATCATCCGGCTGGTTGAAGCCGCTGAATACGCTGACCTGCGAGAACTTGGTAACGCCAGTTAGCAGCACGAAACGCAGATGCTCGTCGGCAAGCTTGAAGACGGAATAGAAGGCCTTGAGAATGTTTCTGTTCTTCTCTTCAGACGATGTACCCATAGTGTCTAATAGCGGCTTGTCGTATTCGTCTATCAAAACAACGGCGGGCTTGCCTGTCTGAAGGTGTGCTTGCTGAAGAAGATAGGCAAAACGGTCGCCTGTCAAAGTCCTGAACTCACTTTTTCCATACATTCTTTCCCATTCGCCAAGACAACCTTCCAGTTTTTCATCTAAAGTACTTTCATTAGAAAAATTGCAGCCGTTGAAGTCGATATGAAACACCGGATAAGCTTCCCATTTCTGCTCCATATCCATTATTTTCAATCCCTCGAAGAGGTGCTTCTTGCCCTCGAAATAGCACTTCAACGTAGAAAGTGTCAACGACTTGCCGAACCTGCGAGGACGGCAGAGAAAACAAATATGTTGCTGAGCCAATTCGTAAACCAAATCAGTCTTGTCGACATAGACATAGTTTTCTTCTCGCAGTCTCTCAAAACTTTGTACACCTATAGGATATTTCATAACAGAATGTTTTTTTATAATCATACTCCTTCTACCACCTGCCACTCGTCGATAGTGCCGCTCTCCTTGCCAAACTTGACACCTATCTTGTAGACCTTGCGGCTGTCGGCGAAGTAGGGCTTAGCATAGCCTCGCTCGTCTATCTGTCGCAATGCCGCCTCAGCACTGTCGTTGAGCTTGAACTCAAAGATGTATACATATTCGGGAGTCTCCACCACCATGTCCACCCTGCCCTGGCTGCAGCACTTCTCATCGACAGTGTTGTACACGCTTAGTAGCGAGAGCATCATGCTAAAAGAGTGATGAAAGTAATATTCCATATCCTTTTTCATTAGATAGGTCTTCGATGCAAAGAAAGCTGTAAGACGGTTGCGTAGAGCATCGAGCTGCGCGTCGCGTAGCATGTCGTCGAAATCAAATATCAATGAATGAGACTCGTTGTCATCTTTCATCTGAAAATAATTGCTCATCATCATCACCACAAAACCTTTTTGCACCTCGTTGTTTGGATA
>JAZRVD010000256.1:0-2244 GCA_045598945.1 Bacteroidales bacterium
GCATATACGCTGTCGCACACGCTGTCGGGGTGATGAATATTGCTATAATATGTGCCCGTCTCGTCGAAATAGAAACCACGCCAAATCATATAGTCGCAGCTCGAAGTTGTCAGCACCTCGGCAGTATCGTTGTGGCGCACAGTAAGCAGCAGCATATAGTTGGTGTCGCCACACAGGCTGCCTATCAACTCATTATGAACAGTGTCATAGTACACGCCCGAAGCGCTACGATACTTGCCATGCCATTTCACGCTGTCGCACACCACCATTCTTTCCACACTGTCCTTAGCCTGAATGATGCTGACACGCAAAGTATAGATACTGTCGCAAACGCCATGTATACCGCCATAGACTGTATCGTGATAAATACCCGATGTGCGATAAGTTACACCGTTACGCGGCCATGTATACTGTACACATGTCGACACCACTTCTGGAGTAGCATTGCTATCGTTATACACCGAAAGTTTGAGAGTGAATATAGAGTCGCACACACCATGTACCGCATTGAATGCAGTATCTATGTATGTGCCATTAGTCGAAAGCAGACGGTTGCGCCAGATAGTACGCTTGCAGACATCAACCGCAGCAATACTGGCCGAGCTATCAGAGAGTATCACAAGCTTTTTGTAGATGTATACAGAGTCGCATACGCCATGTACAGCAAATGGTATAGTATCATGTACATCGGTAGCGTTATCGTCGAACCTTATGTTTTGATGTGTTATAAACGAGTCGCAAGCCTCAAGCACAGGCACTTCTTTCGTCATGATATTGTAAAGCTCAAGCTTGAGATGATAGAGCGAGTCGCACGATAGCGAAGAGACGTAGTACTTGTCGTATACAGCCACGCGGTTGCGTACCACGTCAACATAGTCGCCAGAGTCGTAGATAGTTCTACCACGCCATGTAGTATCGTGGCAGACAATAGCTGTGTCGTACTGGTCGTGATGACGATGCAGGACGAGGCTCATCGAGTACACCGAGTCGCACACGCCGCCCACGGCATTTCTGACGGTGTCGTATGCTGTATACTTCTGCGTAGCGTCGTTGTAAAGCTCTGTTGACGGTATCAGATGATAATCTGGCTCGTCGACCTCTGTTGCATCGAAACGTATCATGTTGCCACGCCACTCAAACGTATCGCACACCTCAACCTGTTTCAACAAGTCGTTTTGCAGATGATATACTGTCAAATAAAGTTCATACACCGAGTCGCACTGATATTCGTCAGAACCATCCAGAGCGCCGACTATACCGCTAATGCGATACTCATAATGATCGTCAGCAGTGTTGCGTGTTTCGGTGCGAGTCCTGTAGCGCCACACCATGCTGTCGCAGACATCCCTATACTCTCTATTGGTATCGTGGTCGAAGATAGAGATATGAATACGGTAGAAGGAATCGCATACGCCATGCACGGCGTTGTGCAGCGTGAGAGTGTCGTAGCCGCCATTAGCAAACATAACGCGGTCGGCAAGAGTGTATGTCTTGGGAGCTATCGAGGCTGTTGGATGCCATGTATATTCGCGGCATACCGGCAGCTCGTCGAGGCTGAAGGTGCTATCGGAATATATCGTTACATTGACAGTATACAAGCTGTCGCACGACGACACATAATTACCTACGCCAGAGCGTATAACGCCGGTAGAGGTATGATGATAGACGCCTGTGGTCTTGATGTTATGCTCCCACCATACGAGGCTGTCGCACTTAACGTCGGAAGTCTCGCTGACACTATCGTTGTTTAGACGCAGATGCAAGACATACAGCGAGTCGCAACGACTTGCCACACGATATTCGTTGTGCGAGCCAGGCTTACGCTCGTTGACATTGAGCGACGCAATAACATTTGCATTGGGGATATTGCTGACTGTATCGACAAACACAGTGTCGCTGACTCCCAGCACATAGCGATCCTTGGTTGTAGCGGAGGCATCGGCGATAGACTGGTCGGCAAAGAAAGCTGCACGGCGCCACTCGAAAGTCTTGCACGCCATATACTCTGCTGTATCTTGTACGGTGTCGGAGTAGAGGAAGAGGCGCAAGGTGTATACGCTGTCGCAAGTACCGCCACGAGCCACATCTTTCACCACATTCTCGTACAGAGCATTATCATAAAATACCGTATCGACATCCATCACCTCGTCGCCCACATACTGACGCAGTCTCCACTTCAAGCTGTCGCAAGCCACCACATAGTCGGTGTCGGCATAGTCGGCACGAATAACATTGATAGTCAAG
>JAZRVD010000257.1:0-24251 GCA_045598945.1 Bacteroidales bacterium
TGTACCTTTGTCCATAGGTTTGAGAACTTGAGTTTAGCAGCACAAAGTTACAAACCTTTTGGGAAAGGGCAAATGTTCTTTCCCTTTTTTCTTGCTCACACGTATACGCGTTAGGATTCAAGTTTTATCGGACAGCAATAGAAAAATATGTACTTTTGCATATTTGTTTGCTATCAATATCTTTATGAAAAAGAGTGTTGTATATCTTTTGCTTGTCTTTTCTGCCGCCTGTTGGGGCGTTAGCTTTATCTTTACTCGTCAGCTTTTCGACACCGAGCCCGCTCTTACTGTTGTTACCCTTATCACTTTTCGCCTTGTTATTGCTACACTGGTCATGGCGCCTGTCCTCCTACTGTCGCATCGTTGGCAGAGGATAAGGAAAGGCGACCTTAAGTGGTTTCTGCTGCTCTCTCTCTGCGAGCCTTTTCTCTATTGCTTGTGTGAGTCAGGCTCGTTGCGTTTTGTCGATGGCAGTCTGGCATCGGTCATCATTGCCACCATACCTCTCATTGTGCCGTTTGGTCTTAAGGCTGTCTATGGTGGCAAGATAGGATATAGGCTTGTTGTTGGTCTGGCTGTGTCGGTGATAGGCGTAATGCTTACCGCTGTTGAGAATATATCGTTGCAGGCGTCGTGGCGTGGTCTCTTGCTGTTGGCTGGCGCCATTGTGGTGTCGATAGCTTATATGATTATTATTGTCAAGGTGGTAGACAAATACAAGCCGGTGATGGTAACAACCTATCAAAATCTTTTCGGACTTGTGTTTTTCCTGCCTCTGATGTTTGCTATGGATTCTCATGCGTTGCCGCAGCTCTCTTTCTCGCTTTCCTTTTTTGCTATGGTCGCTGTGCTGGGACTTTTTTGTAGCACATTGGCCTATGTATTTTATAATTATGGCATTAGGAAACTTGGGGCTGCATCTGCGTCTGCCTTTATCAATGTCAGCCCTGCTTTTGCTCTTGTGGCGGCGTTTATTCTTGGACAGGAGTCGCCAAGTGTTGTCAAGATAATAGGTGTGGTGGTGGCTATTGCAGGCGTGTATATTGGTCAGCGAAAATAAAAGCTGCTTTTGCAATTAATCTGCTGTGTGATGCAATTTTTTTGTTCATTTGTTGTTAATAAATAATCTGTAAATATTTTTATATGAAAAAAATCTATTCTTTTCTGTTTCTTTTCTGTGCTTTGACATTTGCTGTCAGTGCACAAGGTACATTCAAGGGTATTGTGAAATATAAGGTGGAGTCGACTGGCGATGTGGCTTTCCAAGTCCCTCCAGAGGCCGCTACGGCAGAGATTAAGGTGCTGGGCGAAAACCTTTTTACCCAAAGTGCTATCTTTCTCAAATCACCGTTTACAGAGTGCGTGCTGGTGCAGGGGTATACCGTGTCGCTGTGCGACAACTATGGCCAGCTGCTCGACTATCTGCGCTCTAATGGCAGTGAGTTTACCTATCAAGGCAAAGGCAAGATTCTTGTTACCAATACTTTTACTAAAGAACAGTCTGACAGTCTCACTGTTCCAGATACCGAGGTGGGACATTACTATTTCGAGTATGTCGATGGCGAGACAAAAGAGATAGCAGGCATTGAGGCCAAGAAGGTTGTGATGCATCAGTACGACGACAATGGCGTAGACCAGCCTGTAGAGATGTGGTATACCGACGAGATGGGTCCTGCTTTCAACTACCTGTTTATGGGCATCAAGGGCATGCCTCTTATGTGCAAGCAAAATCTTGGCGACGGCAGGGCTGTAACCTATACTGCTACGCAGATTGTAAAAGGCAAGGTGAAAGATGTCGATTTTCTTTTGCCTGATGGCTATGAGCAGCTCGACGACGATGCTATGCGTACTTTTGCTACCGAGTTGCAAGAGGAGTTGGAGCTGATGAACGAATAGTCTATTAATCATTTTTTTGTTATCGTTATACCTGTATGGCGTAGAAAAAGAAGTCGAAGGTCGTCAAGACAGTCAAACTGGCGCCTAAGCCGGGTAAATTCCTGTATAGTCAGGCATGCTTTTTTTTCTGTTTAGTGTTAATGTAATATTTATAATATCTTTTTGTAATGAAAAAAATATTGATGATTTTATGCTTTGTCTGTCTTGCAATCCTTATTTCTTTTGTGGCTACACCTATTGCAGGCGTTATTTTTGTAATAGTCGTTTTGCTTGTAAGGCATTTCGGCAAGCAAAACAACTCTTTTGTGGGTGTTGTTAGGTATAAAACTGAATCGACAGGAACAGAGCCTGTCGATGTGCCACCAGGATTCAGATCGGCTGAAGTAAAGGTGCAGTGTGATAACATGTATACAGAAAGCTCGCTCTTTTTTCCCAATGAAGGCAACGTCTTCGTTTTGGTGCGGGATAATGTTATGATGCAATGTTTCGATTATAGCCGTGCTATTGCAAAGCTCCGTTCGGTTGGTTACTCTCTGACATATAAAGGTGCTGGCAAGTTGTGCCTTTCTGAAACTAATACAGAAGAGAAATCGGAAAAGTTGACCATACCAGTCTCTGATGCAGGCTCTTTTTATTTGGAATATGTCGATTGCCTTCCTCAAAAGATATTGGGGTATGATGTTAAAAAGGTTGTTGTTCATCGTTTTCTCGAGAGTGGTAAAGAAAGACTTATCGAAATGTGGTATACCGACAAGATTGGACCAAAATACAACTATGTTTTTAATGGCGTTAAGGGCTTTGTCCTCAAAGTTGTAAATCACATCGACAACGATAAGGTGATAACTACTACCGCCACTCAAATTATTAAGGATAATATCAAACTTAGCGATTTCATTTTGCCGAGCGATTATGATGTTGTTGATATGGACTTTTTTGAACTTTTGAATCAAGAACTGGGCGAGATAACAAAAAATATAGAGAAAGAAAAAGAGAATAAGGAGCAGTAAATCAGTTTAATTTGTTGTAGCTATTCTGTATGTCAGAAAAAAAGAAAACAAAAAAGGTTAAGACCGTCAAGTCGGCTTCCAATCTGGCTAAGTTCTTGCATAGTCAGGCGTTCAAGAATATATGTGGCTCATTGTGCATAATATTCGCTTTTTTCTTGGCGGTCTCCATTTTCTCTTTTCTTCGTGCAGGCGGCGGTGATGATAACTGGTTAGGCTCGTTTGGTCGTGTTTTGGCTCGTTTTTTTACCAATCGTCTCTTTGGCATCGCCTCTATAGGCTGTTCGTTTTTGTTTGTTATGGTAGGCTTGCGGCTGTGCAAGGTGCATGTGCCGCATTTCTGGCGTGTAATGTTCTTGTTCCTTTTTTGGATGACGTGGATAAGTTGTGTGCTGGGGTATATAGGTAGGGCGTGGGTCTCCGACGGCGGTAATTTTGAGAACTATGCAGGCATGGGCTATACTGTTGCTGGTATTATGTACGATTTGCTGCGGTGGGGGGCTCTTATCCTCCTGTTGTTTATAGGCGCTGTGTTTCTTAGATATGTACATAATGTCCGTTTCCATCTGCCGCAGATGGGTATAAAAGAGCGTGCGTCGAAGTTGTGGAACAAGTTCTTCGAGTCTCGACGCAACGACGATGCCCCTGCTCCAGTAGATGATGAGGAAGACGACGAGCCTGTTGATACACAGCGCGACATACTTGATTTTGAAGAGGTGCCTCAGGATGATGATGCTCAGCCTCTCGAACACGACACACCACAAGAGGAGGCTGACACTAAACCTTTTGATATAGACGACGAATTTGAACGCATCAATAAAAAAGCTCAGGGCGACGCTTCCAATGGTCCAAGTTTTGAGATTGTGGCAACCAACGACGACGATGCGGCAACCGATACTGATGAGGCTTGTGAGGAAGAGGACGAACAAAATCCTGCTCCGGCAAACGGGGACTTCGGTCGTCATTTTACTGTCGACGAGCTTTACGACCCCAAATTGGAGCTGGATTCCTTCGAGATGCCCAATACGAGCATCTTGGAAAACTGGGAGAGCAAGAATGTGAAGGTTACCGAGGAAGAGATGTATGCCAACAAGGACCGTATCGTAAGCACCTTGCGCGACTATGGTATAGAGATTACCGACATCAAGGCTACTCCAGGCCCTACGGTAACGTTGTATGAGATAAAACCTGCCCCTGGCATACGTATATCTAAAATCAAAAGCCTTGAAGACGATATAGCTCTCAGCCTTGCCGCCTTGGGTATTCGTATCATTGCCCCAATACCGGGCAAAGGTACTATAGGCATTGAAGTGCCTAACGCCAATCCGCAGATTGTGTCGATGCGTACTATGCTCGACAGCCCTGCCTTCAAAAACAATACAAAATACGAACTCCCCATCGCAATAGGTAAGACTATCAGCAACGAGCCCTTCGTTACCGACCTCGCCAAGATGCCTCACCTTCTTATGGCTGGCGCCACGGGTACTGGCAAGTCGGTAGGTCTCAATGCTGTCATTTCTTCGTTGTTATACAAAAAGCATCCTGCTGAGCTGAAGTTTGTGATGGTCGACCCAAAGAAGGTTGAGCTCTCGCTGTACAATAAGATCGAACGCCATTATCTTGCCAAGCTGCCTGACAGCGACGAGGCTATAATCACCGATGTCAAAAAAGTGGTACGCACCCTCAACTCGCTCTGTATCGAGATGGACCAGCGCTACGACCTCCTCAAATTGGCTCAGGTGAGAAAGATTACAGAGTACAACGACAAGTTTATACATCGTCAGCTCAACCCAGAGAGAGGACATCGCTATATGCCTTATATAGTGCTGGTCATCGATGAATTTGCCGATCTTATCATGACGGCAGGCAAGGAGGTGGAAACTCCTATATGCCGTCTGGCACAGCTGGCACGCGCTGTGGGTATTCATCTTATTATTGCCACTCAGCGTCCTACAACCAATATCATTACGGGTACTATCAAGGCTAACTTCCCTGCTCGTATCGCTTTCAAGGTTACAAGTACTATTGACTCGCGCACCATTCTCGACGTTGGCGGTGCTCAACGGCTTATAGGTCGTGGCGATATGCTCATCTCTATACCTGGTAGCGATATGGTACGTCTGCAATGCGCCCTTATCGAGACGGCAGAGATAGACCATCTTGTAGAGAATATAAGCATGCAGCATGGCTATCCCGACGGCTTCCTCTTGCCTGAATACCTCGACGAAGACGATGCCCCTAACAAGGACTTCAATCACGAGGATAAAGACGAGGCTTTCGACGATGCCGCTCGTCTCATTGTAGAGAGTCAGCTGGGCTCTACATCTTTGTTGCAACGCAAGATGGGCTTGGGCTACAACCGTGCAGGACGTGTTATCGACCAGATGGAAGCCGCCGGCATCGTCGGCCCTCACAACGGCAGCAAGCCTCGCGAGGTGCTTATACACGACTTGCAGACACTTGAAGAACTCCTAAAAAATCTATAACGATAAGTTTTTATAACAATGAAAAATGTTGCTTTGGTAATGGGTGGCTACTCTGACGAGTATGTTATCTCTCTGGCAAGTGGCGAGCAAGTCTATGCCTCGTTGGATAAAGAAAAATACAACGTATATAAGATTGTTGTCGAAAAGGCTGGCTGGTACTGGTTGCAACTCGATGGCTCGCATGCTCCTGTCGATAAAAACGATTTCTCTGTCGTAGACAATGGCAATCGTGTTCATTTCGACGTGGTGTTTAATATTATACATGGTACACCTGGCGAAAATGGCATGCTGCAAGGCTATCTCGACATGCTTGGTATTCCTTACACTACATGTGGCTTCTATACCTCTGCTCTCACTTTCAACAAGTCGTTGTGCAATCCTGTTGTGCGTAGCTTTGGCGTTGTCAATGTGGCTGACAGTGTTACGGTAAATAAAGATGAGGTATATGATGTCGACGCTATTGTGGCAAGGTTAGGTCTGCCTGTATTTGTCAAGCCTGCATCGGGCGGAAGTAGCGTGGCTACAAGCAAGGTGAAGTCAGTCGAAGAACTTAAGCCAGCTATCGAGTGGGCATTGGAAAAAGACTGTGCTGTGATGATAGAACAGTTCATCAAAGGCCGTGAGATTGACTGCGGCGTGCTGTATTCCGAAGGCAAGATGCATGTATTCCCTGTTACAGAGTTGATACCGCATAGCGGTCATGAGTTTTTTGACTACGCTGCTAAGTACGACGGCTTCTGCGATGAGGTTACTCCGGCCAATATCGACAAGTCTATTTCTGACCATATACAGCAGGTGTCGCAACAGCTCTATGGCTTGCTCAACTGCCGTGGCATGGTGCGTTTCGATTTTATATATAATGTTGAAAAAGGCAAGCTCTTTTTCCTTGAAGTCAATACTATACCTGGGCAGAGTGCCGAAAGCATTGTTCCGAAGCAGGCTCGTACTGTCGGAATCTCCACTACTCGCCTGTACGACATGATTATCAATTCGGTGCTATGATATCTATCTTATCGCTTTGTCTGTAGGTACAGTGCTATGATGTAAGCGTTGCTTTATACTATGTTTTTACAACACATCTGTATTGTGCAGATGTGTTTTTTTTGTCTAAGCTCTCTTTCAAATTTCCGTATTACGGTATATTTTCCTCTTTTAAATTTCCGTATTACGGTATATTTTCCTCTTTCAAATTTCCGTATTACGGTATATTTTTGCAAAATAAATTTCCGTATTACGGTATATTTTCCTCTTTCAAATTTCCGTATTACGGTATATTTTTGCAAAATAAATTTTCGTATTACGGTATATTTTTGTAATTTTGCGTCTTGAAAATATACATAAAATGAATAGATTTTTTAAGCGTAAGTTGTATGATAAGATGCTCGAATGGAAGCATATAAAGAATGGTAGTTCTGCATTGTTGATAGAGGGTGCTCGTCGTGTTGGCAAGTCTACTGTCGTCGAGATGTTCGCAAAACAGGAATATGAATCGTATGTCATTATTGATTTCAATAAGACGTCAAAAAATATCAGGTCTCTTTTTGACGATTTGATGGATCTTGACTTTATTTTTTTTCAAATACAAGCGTCATATCATGTTACGCTCAAGCCACGTAAATCTCTTATAGTTTTCGATGAGGTGCAGAAGTGCCCTGGTGCTCGTCAAGCAATAAAGTATCTTGTTGCCGATGGTCGCTTTGATTATATCGAGACAGGGTCTTTGATTTCGATAAAGAAAAATACAAAGGACATCACTATCCCCAGTGAAGAGGATAGGTTGACAATGCATCCTATGGACTACGAGGAGTTTCGATGGGCGTTGGACGATGAGGTTTCTATTCCTTTGTTTAGAAGTGCTTGGGAGAAACGTACATCTTTGGGTGTGGCGCATAGAAATTTGATGCGAGACTTTAGGTTATATATGCTTGTGGGTGGTATGCCTCAAGCTGTAAATGCCTATCTCGATACCAACAACCTGTCTGAAGTCGACAAAGTTAAACGTAGTATAATAAGGTTGTATCTCGACGATTTCCAAAAACTTGACGACACGGGTCGTTTGGAACAATTGTTTCAAAACATACCAGCTCAGCTGAGTGCTAATGGCACACGTTTTTATCCCTATCAGATTCTTGGACAGGTAGAAGATACAAAAATGGTTGAGTTGCTTAACAACTTGAGAGACAGTAAAACGGTCTTGTTCTCGTATCATAGCAATGATCCTAATGTGGGACTCAATTTGACTAAAGACCTTTCTCGTTTCAAGCTATATATGGCAGATATAGGCCTGTTTGTAACAATGGCATTTTGGGATAAAGGCTGTGCTGATAACGTCATTTATCAAAAGTTGTTGAACGACAAGATACAGGCAAATTTGGGTTATGTCTACGAGAATGTCGTGGCGCAGATGCTTGCCACTGCTGGGTGTCAGTTGTTTTATTATACTTTTCCAAAAGACAAAAGCCATAGCTATGAAATTGACTTTCTCGTCGCGTATGGCAACAAACTTAGACCATTGGAAGTTAAGTCGTCTGGCTATAAGACTCATGCGTCGTTAGATGCCTTTGTCGATAAATATTCCTCTCGTATCGACAGTCGTTTCTTGATATATACAAAGGACTTTGCTCATGATGCAGATATCACTCTGCTCCCTGTTTATATGGTGCCGGTGATAATGTGATATGCATTAAGAATACGTTTTAATCTTGTCGTATCCAATAATGATTGTATGTGGTTTTGACAGATTTTGACATGTTTTTGTATGAAAAAAGTCGTTGTGTTGTCGATATAAATCAGCAGTACTGTATGGAATGGTTGTTGTGGTACGAGTTTATATATGGCGAACTTATTGAAATTATGATGCTGGCTTTCTGTGTATTTGCTTTTTTAACTGTTAGTAATTACGAACCTTAATTTTTTGCAAATTACTTTGTTGGCTTATTCTTCGCCGTATTAGTTATTACAATTTATCAACATTTACAAATCTGTTGTCGCTGTTAAGTAAATTATTTATACTTTTGCATTACAATATATTTTGTTTAGATTGTATTTTTTTTGTCTCATATAGTTAACTCAAATGCTTGCTTATGAAGAACAAGTATCACGATTTGATTGACCAGACATTCGATTATCCGCAAGACGAATTTCGTACAGAAGGCGGTGAGCTTTATTTTCATGATATTCCGTTGATGGAGGTGATAAAGCAGTATGGCACGCCTCTAAAGATAACGTATCTTCCAAAGATTAGTTCACAGATACAGCGTGCCAAGCGCTTGTTTAATGTCGCCATTGCCAAGACCGATTATAAAGGCTCGTACAATTACTGCTATTGTACTAAGAGCAGCCATTTTAGTTTCGTGCTTGAGGAGGCTTTGAAAAACGATATCAATCTTGAGACTTCGTCGGCTTTCGATATCAATCTCATACAGGAGCTTTACGCCAACAATCTCATCGACAAGGACATATTTATCGTCAGCAATGGTTACAAAAAAATTCAATATATAGAAAATATTGTGTCCCTTTTCGCCGACGGTTTTCATAATATTGTGCCTGTCTTTGACAACAAGAATGAGTTTTTCACTCTCGACAATATGCTTGCACAGCAGGCTGGCAACCTGCCAAAGATGAATATCGGTATTCGCATCGCAGCGGAAGAAGAGCCAAAGTTTGATTTTTATACTTCGCGTCTGGGTATTCGTTACAACGACATCCTTAGCTTTTATGAGGAGCAGATAAAACCCAATCCGTTGTTCAAGTTCAAGATGTTGCATTTCTTTATCAATACTGGTATTCGCGATACTGCTTATTATTGGAATGAGTTGGCAAAGTGCGTCAATGTCTATTGCGACCTCAAGCGGGTATGTCCAGACCTCGACTCGTTGAATATCGGTGGCGGTTTCCCGCAAAAGAATTCTTTGGCCGCAACCTACGACTATGAATATATGGCAGAGGAGATACTTGCACAGATCAAGAATATATGCACGCAGCGTGGGGTTGAAGAACCTAATATTTTTACCGAGTTTGGCTCTTTTACTGTGGGCGAGAGCGGTGCAACGCTATATAGCATCCTTGACCAGAAACAGCAGAACGACCGTGAGCTGTGGTATATGATAGACAGCTCGTTTATCACTACTCTTCCCGACACATGGGGTATAAATCAGCGTTTTATAATGCTGCCTATCAATCATTGGGATTGTGAGTATCAGCGTGTGTTCCTTGGCGGTCTTACTTGCGATAGTGAGGACTACTACAATGCGGATTCTCATGCTAATGCCATCTTCTTGCCAAAGTTGCAAAAGGATGACCCCTTGTATATAGGTTTCTTCCACACCGGCGCCTATCAAGAGAGCATTGGCGGCTATGGCGGCATACAGCATTGCCTTATACCGGCGCCTAAGCATATTATCATTGATGTTGATGAAAATGGCGAATATACTACCAAGTTGTTTGCCAAGGAGCAGTCGCACAAGGCAATGCTTAAGATTTTAGGATATTAGTTTTCCCCTTTCAGCACGTAAAACATAGATGCGTAGGATTATACGATATATTTTATGGATGGTAACATTGCTTTTTGTGGCATTGTTTCTTCTATCGTCGGTGGCAGGTGTTGTTAGCCCGTCAGTATTTGTCCTGCCATCGATACTTAGTTATCTGTGTTTTCCCTTGTTTCTTGTGGTACTGTTGAGCTTATTGTTCTGGCTGTTTGTTAAGAGGTGGCTATATGCTGCGATATGTGGCGCTGTGTTGCTTTTGCGCTTTTCCGTCATCCCTCTTTTTTTCCAAATGGGGGGCAACAAGCAGCCAGAATATCTCGATGAGGACAATCTTAAGGTGATGTCGTATAATGTCTATAGGCTTCGCGGCACTCGTAAATGTCCGAAAGAGGAGGTGCCGTGTAGTTTGAACGAGTTGATATATGCCGAACAACCCGACCTGTTGTGTGTGCAAGAGGCAGGTTCGCGTGGTGTGCTTGAAAAGGTCTTGGCACAGCAGAAGTTCAAGTATGTTCATTGTGGCACTGCCGGCACTGTGCTTTTTTCTCGTTATCCTATCTTGCAGACAGGCAATATGGGCGGATATGGCAAGTTCTGGGCTGATGTGGCATACTGCAACAGGTGTGTTAGGATTATTTGCGTGCATTTCGACAGCTACCAGTTCTCCGACAATGATTTAGACGCTCTCCTCGACTTGTCGCACGGTCAGGCGGATAAGCAAAGGTCTGCAGGACTGATAAACAAGATGAAACGTACTATTTTGGAGCATGAAGAAGAGTGGCATCGCGACATCTTGCCTGCTATTGAGGGCTTTGACGGCCCTATAGTTGTTGTTGGCGATTTCAACGACACTCCGGCATCGTATCTCTATCATCAGATGTCGGAAGTCTTGTCCGATTCCTACTGCAAACAAGGCAGTGGATTTTCTACCACCTACAACGGCCCTTTTCCTGCATACCGTATCGACTATATCTTTGCCTCGTCAAAACTAAAGGCTACCTCCTATCGTAGAATTAAATCGCCTATCTCCGACCATTATCCTATTGTCGCCACATTCTCTATTGCAGAATAGTAGCGATGGTGTTTATATGAAAACTGTAAATTAAAAATAATTGTTATGTCTTATTCAAAACTCTTTTTCGTTATCATGGCTATATGCATGGTTACGATCTCATGCAAGTCAAAAATCGACAAGATTGTCGACAACATGACTCTCGAAGAAAAAGTCGATCTTCTTGTAGGTGCTGGCAATGAGAGCCGATGGGTCAACGACTCTGTCAACAATGTTTTGAAACTCCTGCCAGGTGTTGCAGGTTGTACTACTCCTTTTGAGCGTTTCGGTATTCCAGCCATCTATCTGTGCGATGGTCCTGCCGGTGTAAATATCGAGCCTACGCGCGAAGGCGATGATGCTACATACTATTGCACGCATTTCCCTATCGGCACGCTGTTGTCAAGCACATGGAACGATGAATTGGTGCAGAATGTAGGCAACGCCATTGGCGAAGAGGCTGTCAGCTATGGCGCCGACGTAGTGTTGGGCCCGGGTATGAATATCCATCGTCATCCTCTCAATGGTCGCAACTTTGAGTACTACAGCGAAGACCCTGTGCTTACTGGTAAGATTGCTGCCGCTTATATCCGTGGTATTCAGCAGCAGGGCGTAGGTGCATGCCCTAAGCATTTCGCTGCCAACAATCAGGAAACCAACCGTATGAGCAACGATGCCCGTGTTAGCGAGCGTGCCTTGCGCGAAATATATTACAAAGGTTTCGAGATTGCTGTCAAGGAGGGTAATCCTAAATGCCTGATGACGTCTTACAACAAGATTAATGGTGTCAGTGTCTCCGAACACCGCGATATCTGTACCGACATGTTGCGTGGCGAATGGGGCTTTGATGGCGTTGTGATGAGCGACTGGTATGGTGGCGACCACCCCGACCAGCAGATATGGGCTGGTAACGACCTCTTGCAGCCTGGTCTTACATGGCAGAAGGACTCCATCTTGGCCGCTGTAAAAGATGGCAGACTCGATGAAGAACATATCAATACCAGTGTGCGCCGTATCCTCAACCTCGTATTCAATTCTCCACGAGGCAAAGGCATGGTGCCAAACAACAAGCCTGACCTCGATGCTCATGCCGCTATTACTCGTCAAAGTGCTTCGGAAGGCTCTATATTGCTCAAAAACGACAATCAAACGCTTCCTTTCTCTTCCTCGGTCAAGAATATTGCTCTTTTTGGTTGCGACAGTTATGACTTCATTCCCGGTGGCTCTGGCTCTGGTGAGGTGCGTTGCGCCTATACCGTCTCTATGCTCGAAGGTCTGCAGAATGCAGGCTATAGTGTCGATCCAGTCTTGGCGTCTCAGTATGCTGCATTTATAGAGAAGAGCAAGGCTGCCAACACTGCCGCCGTTACTCCTCGTTTCGCCGAGCTGACGCGTATACGCCCCGACGAGATGCCTCTCTCCGAGAGTGATATCTCTGCACAGCAGGCTCGCTCCGACATGGCTATCATTACCTTGGGCCGTACATCTGGCGAATACTATGACCGTCCAAGTGCAGACTTCCGTCTCTCTGATGCCGAACTCGCTATGGTGCAAGATGTCTGCCGTATTTTTCATGCCGCTGGCAAAAAGGTTGTCGTGGTGTTGAATATATGCGGTGTTATCGAAACTTCGTCGTGGAAACATCTTCCCGATGCTATACTCTGTGTGTGGCTGCCTGGTCAGGAGGGTGGCAACAGTGTCGCCGACCTCTTGTCGGGCAAGGAAAATCCTTCGGGCAAGCTGCCTATGACCTTCCCAATCGACTTTGTCGACCATGCTTCCAATGTCAACTTCCCTGTCGACCAAAAGAGCGAGAATGTGTCTGTTGTCTTACGTCGCAAGGATATCGGCGAACGCAATGTCGACTATACCAATTATGACGAGGGCATTTTTGTGGGCTATCGTTGGTTCGACACTCGTAATGTTGAGGTCTCTTATCCTTTTGGCTTCGGCTTGTCGTATACTACGTTTGATTATAGCGATATAGAGGTGGTGGAAAAACGCGACAAGGTTACGGTGTCTGTCAAGGTTACCAATACGGGCAAAGTGTCTGGCAAAGAGGTCGTTCAGCTTTATGTCGGCGCCCCGCAGAACGTTGTTGAAAAACCTGTCAAGGAGCTTAAGGCATACGCTAAGACTTCTCTGTTAGAGCCAGGCAAGAGTACATTCGTCAAACTTACTTTTAACAAGCAAGATCTTGCTTCTTTCTGCGAGAAGGATAACAAATGGGTAGTAGACAATGGTAGCTATAAACTGATGGTAGGCGCCTCGTCTCGCGATATCCGTTTTACATCAGATTTTGCTGTAACGAAATAATATTATTGGCTATTATCTAAAAAAAAGTGTATCTTTGCACCCACAATTAAAAAAAAACTCCAATGAAAAAAGTTTTTAATCTTATGATGGCTCTCGCCGTCGCATCCCTTTCCTTCGTCGCTTGCACGAAAGACGAAGACGGTGAGGAAAACAATCAACAGCAACAGCAACAACAACAGGACGACTCTTGGAAACAGAAGGATTCGTATGTCGCTACCATTTTTACTCCAGATAATATAACGGCTACGGATACACAAACCATTGTACCTTATTATTACTATATAGAATATGCCAGAACTAAGCTTACGGAAACCGATACAAGTCGTATATTCTCTGTTATGGCTTTCGTGGATTCGATAGAATATGTCGAAGATGGTGTTGATATGGTTACGATATATTATCCTTATTTTACTCATATTTGGAGTGCAAAGAAAGGTTCTGGTGCTTTATTGGGTGGTGATATATGCAATTATCGCTGCAATCTTGCTCAAAGTAGAGAATTGGTAAGTATCTATCGTGCTACTCCAGAGTATTCTGGTGCTCAATGGTGTGCTGATTGGCAGAATATGTATATGAAAGACATTCAGATTGATGGTTTTGATGCTGAGACAGGTGCTATAGCTTATTATGTAAGTTATCAGATGGGTAATTTGTATGATTATTACGTTAATGGTGGAAATATAAATGATATTCGTGGTGCAACGTTAGAGATTCTTGTGTCCAATTTCACACTGCCAAAGAAAAAGTAAACATAAAGTACGTTATAGTAAAGAAGGACAGGCATGTTTTGCCTGTCCTTCTTTGTTATGTTTTTTTATAATAATACTTCAGTAAAAAAGTGTAATTTTGTTTGTTTTATAAAAATATTAATAAAAGTGTAATGAAAAGAGTTTTAGGACTATTTATTCTTTTTTCCTTTTTACTGTGTAGTATTGGACAATCAAAACTGTTTGCTTCGCCTGTCGATAGTGTTACAGCCCGTGTGGTAGCTCAACATTTCCTTGCTTCGCATGGTGTTGAGTCTTGTATGGTCGAAGGTAAAACAGCGCCACTGTCTCTTGCTACTTTGCCGTATAGCGATATGTACCTCTTTGTAGGCGATAGCTGCTTTGTCATTGTGGCTGGCAACGATGCTGCTGTGCCTATTCTTGCCTATTCTTGTGATAGCGAGTTCGATGTAGATCAGTTGTCTTTGTGTAATAGTGTTGCTGGTTACCTTGCATCTTTCGAGTCTCAGCTGCGTATGATAGACAAAGACGATGTCCAACCAACAGAGTCTGTCTCACGTCAGTGGGCTGAGCTGATTGCTGGCGTGTCTCGCAGGGCTAAAGGTGGTGTGGCTCCATTGCTTACCACTCGTTGGGGACAAGGCGACCCGTATTCGCGCATGTGTCCATACGACAGTACCTCCATGTCGCGTTGTGTGGTTGGTTGTTTGGCAACAGCTATGGCTCAAGTGATGCGTTATTGGAACTATCCTTCGCAAGGCATAGGCTCGTATTGTTATAATAGCAGGTATGGTCAGATATGTGCTGACTTTGAAAATACAGCATACGACTGGAACAATATGCCGGATATTCTGACTTCTGGCAGCTCGGCACGTCAGATCAATGCTGTCTCTCAGTTGATGTATCATTGTGGCGTGGCTTTGGAAATGTCCTACAGCCCTAACGGAAGTTCTGCTTTTTTATGGGGTGGCAATCGACCAGCAGTAGATGTCCTTGTCGACAACTTCGGCTTCCTTTATGGGTGTTATGTCCTAGGTAAGCATCAAACATCTCCCGTAAGTTGGGTGCGCATGTTAAAAGACGAGCTTGATGCCCGTCGTCCTTTGCTGTATATGGGTACTGGCGAAAATAGCGGCGGTCATGGTTTTGTGTGCGATGGTTATGATGACGAATCGAGATTTCATTTCAACTGGGGGTGGAATGGTATGTACGACGGCTATTTTGCCATGGATGCTCTAAATCCTGGCCCTGGCGGTATAGGTAGTGGTGGACAGTCTACTTTCAACGACGACAACTATGCTATTTTCAGTCTTTCTCCTCCTGATCGCCTGCGTGTTACTCCCTATGAGGTTGCCCTCTCTCCAAATGCCGATACAACAACGGTTACGGTCATTAGCAGCATGGCAAGCAGTGGGTGGAGTGCTTCAACCGATGCCTCGTGGCTCTCCTTCTCTCCAGAGACAGGTGTGGGCTCAAGCATCTGGACTGATATGAAGATAATGGCTGAGCCTAACGAGACCGGACATGCTCGTTCAGCTGTTATCCTAATCAAGCAAGGTATCAGGGATGTGTATGTCAAGGTTAATCAGTTTAGTTGCGACTTGCTCGAAGACTTTCCTTTTGAGGAGGGCTTTGAAGGTGTTAGTACGCAGTGTTGGACCAAGCTGTCCACGAAACCTATCGACGACTCTTTGTGGGGTGTCAGGCTTTCTGCTGCCGAGTATGTCTATGGCGGTGGCAACTCGTTCTGGTTTACAGGTAATAACGCATCGGCTGGAAGCTATCAGTACTTGATTTCTATGCCTCTACAGTTGCCCTCTGGCGTCTCTTTTGAGTTCAACTATCGCCGTTTAATGAGCTACGACGAGCGCTTCGACATATTGTATTCTACCACCGACAACAATCCAGAAAGCTTTATATATCTTGTGTCTACCAATCTTGTTACTACGGCAGGATGGCATCAATTCAAGGGATATGTGCCTCAGAATGCGCATTATGTGGCTATTCGCTATCACAACAAAGGGTCCAATAGCAAAAACCTTATTGTCGACCATATCGTCATCACGCCGTCGGATGATATTGTTGAGTGTAGTGATATAGTTGTGCTGCCGTATGTCGAGTCGTTTGAAGACACTTTGGCATGCTGGACCATTGCTCGTGCTACCAACTCTAACGATATAGGCGTTGAACAGAAAAGCAAGAGCTATGATGGCAAGAATGTGTTTATCTTCAATAGCCTCAACAAGTCTAAGGATTATAATCAATATCTCATCTCTCCTGCTTTTTATCTAACAGATAGTGTAAAAGTTAGTTTTTGGTATCGCAAGGAGGGTATGCGGTCGGAATATGCTGTGCTGCGTACTTCTTCGAGAGGCAACACTATTGAGGAGTTCGACAATATTGTTGATACTGTTGTTGCTACCAGCAACAAATGGACCTATTATGAAACACTTTTGCCTCCTGAGACCCGTTATGTGATGCTGAATTATTTTACTAACAATCAGGTTGCTCTATGGATTGATGATTTTCGTGTTGAGTCGCTCAATCACAAAGAGTCTATCTACAATGTCAAGACGATAAATCCTGTCTTGTCGGTCAGTGGGTTGCAGGTAAAGATTGCAGGACTGCAAGGCGAGAGAGTTCGTGTCTACGATATTATGGGTCGTGAGGTTTTCTCATGCCGTGGCGAAGACCATGTCTCTTTCCGTCTGCCAGCTGCAGGCATTTATGTTATGTATGCACAGTCATATCGTAGTTTTGTGGCATTTTAATTTAATTTTATTGTGATGAAAAAGAAGAGTAGAGAATGTTGTTATGCTTTATTGCTGTTTGTTGCATGTTTGGCAGGTGTCGGCACTCGCTGTATGGGCGCCAACCCTGTTGGCGAGGCGACGGCGCGTATCGTGGCAGAACGTTTTTTCAACACTATTGCCCCTAAGGATTATTTTTATGACTCTACCGCCTTTTTGCATGAGATTGGACGTGAGGCTGGATTGACGGAGTCTTATCTTTTTGTTTGTCGTTACGGCTTTGTCCTTGTTGCTGGCAACGATGCCGCTTTGCCTATTATGGCATACGGCAACCAGCCTTTTGAAGATGGCGCCATGCCTGGTGTTGACCCTATGCCTGAGAATGTGATGGAATGGTTGCTTGACTATGAGGGCGAGTTGCGTGCTATGCGACGTGAGAATGTTGCTCCTTCGGATATTACTTATCAGGCATGGCAGTCATTGCTCAAGTCCTCGGCACAAAGTAAATCTGCCAAAGGCACTTCCGACTATTTGGTGAAATACAGGTGGAATCAGTCGTACCCTTATAACATGCTATGTCCATACGATGGTTATTATGGCGCGACCAGCGTTACAGGATGTGTGGCAACTGCTATGGCTCAGATTATGGCGTACTGGCAGTATCCTATACGTGGCACTGGCTCGCATTCTTATGAAAGTGAATTTGGTAATCTTTCTGCCAACTTTGGACAGACTCGCTATGATTGGAGTAATATGCCTTATTCTATGTCGGGTGCTAATGAGACTCAACGTAGGGCTGTGGCAACGTTGATGTATCATTGTGGCGTGGCATTAGAGATGAAGTATCATGCTTCTGTCGCAGGCGGAAGTTCGGCATACGTCTGTCAGCCTCCTGCTCAGTCTCAGTATTCAACGCCTGTCAAGGCGTTGCCTGCTTTTTTTGATTATCATAGATCCCTCAAATGTGTAAGCCGTTCCGACTATGGCAGTGATGCGTGGTTGGGTATTCTGTGCAATGAAATTGACGAAGGCCGTCCTATTCTTTACTCTGGCAGTGATGGTACAACGGGACATGCCTTTATTGTGGATGGTTATGATGAAAATACCTATTTTCATATCAACTGGGGCTGGGGCGGCGGCTACGATGGCTTTTTCCAGATGGGAGCTTTCAACCCCTACGGTCATGGAGCTGGCAGCAATGCTACCAACACGTTTAATCAAAGCAACAGTGCGGTGGTGGGTATTATCCCGAATGGCACTTTGAAATGTTCGCCGATGTCTATCTCTTTTGGCGAGATGGGCGGCTACTCGTCGTTCTCTGTCTCAAGCGATGTAACGTGTGAAGATAGATGGGTCGTCGACAATAATAACGATTGGTTTAATATCTTCCCTCGCAGTGGGGCTGGAGAGGGTGCTATGACGATGATTTCTGTCAAGGTCGATAGCAACAATACAGGCGCTGTACGCAAGGGTTATTTCTTTATTCGTCAAGGCACTCGTTCGGTAACTGTCGAGGTGATGCAAAACGATTGTAGTCAAATCGACTCTTTCCCCTACCTTGAAGATTTTGAGATGGGGGTAACATGCTGGCAACAGGTTACAATGTCTAACGACAACGATGCTTCTTGTAATATATTAAATAATTCCAAAAGCTCTTATCGTGGCGACAACTGCTTCTCTTTTGGTAGCACATATACATCGTCAAATTATAATCAGTATCTCATCTCGCCACCTATTCAGTTTGTCGAGCTCGACACCAATGGCAACCCGGTGCAGCTTGGCGAGTCGATAAGGCGCAAGTGTCGTTTTGAGTTTTATTATAATCGTTTATATAGCTATACGGAACTTTTCCGTATCTTAGGCTCGTATACCGACAGCCGTATAGAGTCGTTTACCGATACTTTGGGTGAATACCAGACTTCTACATCGGGCTGGCGCTTTGCCGCTGTCGATGTGCCCGACTCGGTGCGTTATGTCGCCATCAATTATTATAGCAACAATCAGAGAGAGATGGCTGTCGACAATCTGCGTTTTACTGTAAAGTACAAGGATTTGTTGATAGGTGATGTCAAGTCATTGCAGGTGTTGCCTCAGATTGATGTGGACGGACGCAGGTTGTCTATCTCTTCGCCTCAGCGTGGAAAGGTGGCAGTGTATGATGCTGTAGGACGCTGTATCGGTAGCGCTTCTTGTGTCAATGAGGCCAATATAGCCATGCCGTCGGCTGGCTTGTATGTTGTCAGGTTTGTGCCAATCGACAATGGTCTCTTGCCATCGTCTCAAAAAATAGTCTGTTATTAGTCCCTAAATCATCCCTCGTATGTCATTTACTCATCTTCATGTACATAGCCATTATAGTGTTCTTGACGGCATGTCAAAAGTGCCGGATCTTATCAAAAAGTGCAAACGTGATGGCATGTATTGCATGGCTCTCACCGACCATGGCAATATGTATGGTATCAAGGACCTGTTTGATTCTGTCAATAAAGAAAATGACGACGTCAAAGATGCTATAAAGAAACAGCAGACTATAATTGATAATTCAAAAAAAGAGGGTAGCACTATTACTGAAGAGGATGTTGCAACAGCTCAGCAAAGGATCGAGAGCCTAAAACAGCAGTTCTTCAAGCCTATTATTGGTATCGAGGCTTATGTGGCTCGTAGGTCGCGACTTCTCAAGGACAAGTCTGTCAAGGAAATAAATCCAGAGACTGGTCGTGAACGTATTGTCGACTCCAGCGGTTACCATCTTATTTTGTTGGCAAAAAACAAGCAAGGGTACAAGAGCTTGTGCAAGCTTAGCAGTGTGGCTTTTACCGAGGGCTATTATAACCGTCCGCGTATCGACCGCGAGGTCTTGGAACGCTGGCATGAGGGTGTTATTGTCTGTTCGGCTTGTCTTGGCGGTGAGTTGCCTCAACTGATTCTCAAAGGCGATATTGCTGCTGCCGAAGAAACGGTAAAGTGGTATAAGTCGGTCTTTGGCGAAGATTATTATATCGAGCTTCAACGTCATCAGACCGATAAGCCAGGCGGCAATCGTGAAACCTTCGAGCGTCAGCAGCAAGTCAATCCTATACTTATCCAGTTGGCTCGCAAGTTTGATGTCAAGTTAGTCGCCACTAACGATGTTCACTTTGTAGAGGAGACTCACGGCGAGGCTCATGACCATCTTATTTGCATCAGCACGCAAAATAAGGTGGCTGACCCTAATCGTATGCACTACACCAAGCAGGAGTGGCTAAAATCGCCAGAAGAGATGTTGCAGATTTTCTCTGACATTCCTGAAGCTCTCGACAATACGCAAGAGATT
The DNA here is from genome assembly GCA_045598945.1 of Bacteroidales bacterium. GTDB lineage: Bacteria > Bacteroidota > Bacteroidia > Bacteroidales > P3 > Colimorpha. The sequence goes on from JAZRVD010000257.1 coordinate 20,035, forward strand.
GTAGACAAAGTTGAAACCTATTCTGTCGATAGCGACCCTATCATGCCTATGTTCCCTATCCCTGCCTCTTTTGGCAGCGAGGATGAGTATCGCACTCGTTTCACTGAGGAAGATCTCTTCAACGAGTTTACGCGCAACGAGAAAGGCGAGGTGGTGATGAGCAAGGAGAAGGCTGATGCAAAGATTGTAAAACTTGGCGGCTACGACAAGCTCTATCGTATAAAGTTTGAGTTCGACTACCTCAGCAAGCTTGTCTACGAAGGTGCTCACATGCGTTATGGCGACACTCTTACCGATGAGCAAAACGAGCGCATCGTTTTTGAGCTGCATACTATCAAGACGATGGGTTTTCCTGGATATTTTCTTATCGTTCAAGACTATATCCGCGGGGCTCGTGAGGAATTGGGTGTCAGCGTAGGTCCAGGTCGTGGTTCGGCAGCAGGCAGTGTTGTGGCTTACTGTCTCAAGATTACCGATGTAGACCCTCTTCAGTATGACTTGCTGTTCGAGCGTTTCCTCAACCCCGACCGCATTTCATTGCCTGATATTGATGTCGACTTCGACGATGCAGGACGTGGCAAGGTGCTTGACTGGATAACAAAAAAGTATGGCAAGGAGAAGGTGGCGCATATCATCACATACGGCACTATGGCTACTAAAAGCGCCATTGCCGACGTGGGACGTGTGGAAGATGTACCTTTGAGTGTGGTCAATACTCTCAAGAGCTTTATTCCCGAAAAATTCCCCGACAATATCAAGAATGAGAAGGGTAAGCCGTTAAAGGTCAACCTCAAAAACTGTTTCAAGCATGTGCCAGAGCTGCAAAGCATCATGGTTGGTGGCAATGCTAACGATGCTAATTTGCGACAGCTGCTTACATACGCCGAAGAACTCGAGGACACCAACCGCCAAGTAGGCATTCATGCTTGCGGTGTTATTATTGGCGCCGACGACCTTACCAATTTTGCTCCGGTATGTACTATTTATGATAAGGAAAGCGATAGCGATGTTGTTGTAACGCAATATGATGGCCATGTTGTTGAGAGTGTCGGTCTTATCAAGATGGACTTTCTGGGCTTAAAGACGCTCACCATCATCAAGAATGCCATTGCAGCTATCAAGCGTAATCATGGTGTTGACGTTGATATCGACCATATCCCTATCGACGATCAGGCTACATACGATCTTTTCTGCGCTGGCAATACTGTTGGCACTTTCCAGTTTGAAAGTTCTGGAATGCAGAAGTATTTGCGTGAATTACATCCAACGACTTTTGGCGATCTCATTGCTATGAATGCTCTGTATCGCCCGGGTCCTATGGACTATATTCCTCGTTTCATCAACTGTCGTCATGGCCGCGAGCCTATTGTCTACGATATCCCCGTTATGGAGAAATATCTCAAGGAGACTTACGGTGTTACTGTTTATCAAGAGCAGGTCATGCTTCTTAGCCGTCTGCTTGCCAACTTTACTCGTGGCGAGAGCGACTCGCTCCGCAAGGCTATGGGTAAAAAGCAGATAGAAAAGATGAATGAGCTTGAAATAAAGTTTCTCGAGGGCGGTGTGGCTAATGGTCATCCAAAGGATAAGTTGCAAAAAATCTATAACGACTGGAAAAAGTTCGCCGAATATGCTTTCAACAAGTCGCATGCTACCTGCTACTCTTGGGTGGCTTATCAAACTGCTTATCTCAAAGCTCATTACCCTGCAGAGTATATGGCTGCGGTGCTTACCAACAGCCAGTCGGATATAAAGCGCACTACAGATTTTATGGAGGAATGTCGTCGTATGGGGCTCGACGTGCTGCTGCCTTCGGTTAACGAGAGTGGTATGGACTTCTCTGTTAATAGCAAAGGTCAGATACGCTTTGGACTTCAGGCTATCAGTGGCATGGGCGAGGCGGCTTCTAATGCTGTTATTCAGGAACGTGAGAAAAATGGTCCTTTTGCTGACATCTTCGATTTCCTCAGGCGTGTCAATATTCGTACTATCAATCGTAAGAATGTTGAGGTGCTGGTCAAGAGTGGTGCATTCGATGATATCGGCCAGATGCACCGCGCCCAGTATTTTGCAACATCGGCACCCAACAATGAGGTGGCCTATCTCGACCGACTTCTGCGCTGGGCCGCCCGTGAGCAGGAAAAGAAAGATAGTGCGCAGATGTCGCTCTTTGCCGGCAATGACGATGTTCAGTTAGAAGACCATCCGCCTATCCCCGCATGTCCGGCTTGGAGCAACATAGAGCGATGTCGTTTCGAGAAGGAGGTTATTGGATTCTATGTCAGCGGTCATCCTCTCGATGATTTCAAATACGAGTTTCGCTCTTTTACTAATATTGCTGTATCTGAATTGGCTAATCTCGACAAGTATGTTGGCAAGGAGTTGCGTTTCGCCGGCATTGTCAGCGATGTGAAAAAAGGTGTGTCGCAAAAAAATGGCAAGGCGTACGCCTATTTCACTATCTCCGACTTTGATGGCAGTTATGATGTGAGAATGTTCGACGATGCAGCTGCTAAATATGAGTCTTATTGCTCCGACGGATTCTTTGTCTTTGTTCGTGCTTCGGTTACTCAATATACTTATACCAAGCCCGATGGCACCAAAACCACTTCTGCCGCTCGTCTTACTTTTACTGATTTTACTATGCTCAATACAGTGATGGAAAAGTATGCTCGCAAGTTGCATTTCAGTGTCAATCTTAGCGACGTTACTCCAGAATTCTGTGCTACCCTCCGTCAAATATGTACTCAACATTCTGGCAAAACGCCTATTGAACTTACGGTTATGTGTCCCTATACTGTATCGTCAGAAGCTTCTTCCGATACACCGTCAACCACTACTCTCTCGCTTTCTATGGGTAATCGCAGTCTTGCTATCTCGCCTCGCGAGGTGCTGCCGTTACTTGAAAAAATGCCTGTCGTCCATGACCTCTCCGTCGGATAGACTTTTTGCCTCAATCGTATGTCGTTCAAACTATCTACACCTGTCCAAGTCGCCAAAGGCTCTTTCGAGATATCTCATCAAAATGCTATCTTGCTGCTGGGCTCCTGTTTCTCCGACGCCATAGGTCAACGCCTTTTGCAATCTGGCTTTGATGTGATGTGCAATCCTTTTGGCACTATCTACAACCCTGCATCTATTCATGCATGTATGGCTAAGACGCTGTCTGGAACCTCATTGTGTGATGACGACATGGTGCAGCACAATGACGTGTGGCACTCATGGTATCATCATAGCCGTTTCTCCCATTCTGACAAGGATGTCTGCTTGCAGCGCTGCAATGATAGCTTTGTATCGCTACGAACTTTCCTGGCTCGTTGCGATACTGTTGTCATCACTCTTGGCACTGCTTTTGTCTATTTGTTGGGTGGTATGCAGGGCAGGGTGGTGGCTAATTGTCATAAGCTGCCTGCCGCAAACTTCTTTCACAACATGCTTTCTGTCGACGAATGTTGCCAACTTATGACCTCAGAGCCTATGGCTCACATCTTCGGTGCGCGGCGAGTGATTTTTACTGTCAGCCCTATACGTCATCTCTCTTCGCCTCACGACAATCAGCTTAGCAAAAGCACTCTTTTGCTCGCTGTTGACCATCTTGCACGGCAATACGCACTGGACTACTTTCCCGCGTATGAAATTCTTCTCGATGAACTGCGCGATTATCGCTACTATGATCGCGACATGCTGCATCCTTCGCCTCTGGCACAAGATATTATCTTCGACCGTTTTGCCGATGCTTATTTCTCTCCCGCCACGCGTTCTTTGTGTATAGAAAATGAGAAACGTTATCGGGCTTCGTTGCATCGTCCCAATGTTATTTAATTATTACTGTCCGATAAACTTTTTGATAAAAGAGAAAAAAAAGGGCTGATTTATACAAAAAATACTCACGAAAATGTCAGACTCATTATCTGATAACACAAAAGGATAATGAGTGTGTGGAGGAAAGAATATGTATAGCATAATTCTTTACTATCAATGGATTAAACTATACGGTTTGTGATTTAGCGGACAGTAATATAATAGTTTGTAATTAACGCCCCAACGGGGCAACAAGCTTTCAGCCCAGGGCGCCGCCCTGGGTGTTATCGCCCGTCAATCCTCGCCCTGTAAGGGCAAAAGCACTATCCACACTTAGTTCTACAAGTAGCTTGCAAAGACGTTGGAGTTTTCTGGATTAGCAACAATAGTACGTATTTTATTGATGTACTATATCA
>JAZRVD010000258.1:0-6398 GCA_045598945.1 Bacteroidales bacterium
CGTTCATCTCTCTTTCAACGAGACTTTTGCAAGAGCAGTCCCATTTGATGTCGATCTGACTGACAACTGCGACACTATCATCCTTATCAACCTTGTTGTCAACTACAGCGCCCAATACGACTTCCTCGTCTCTTGCGACGATGAGAGCTACACATGGAAAGAGAATAATACTACCTACACGCACAGTGGCAATTATTATGTGGTCTATGAAGGTGTAACAAAAGATGGTTGCGATAGCATTGTCATGCTCTCTCTTGTTATCACCAACGAACGCGATGGTATTGGCGATGTGGAGAATGTCCAGCTGTCTATCTATCCTAACCCAACAGCAGGCGTTGTCAATATCGAAGGCGCCGACATACAGAAAGTTGAAGTCCTCGACCTCTACGGCCGTCAGCTCTCTACTTTCGAGGGTGTCAGCACCATTGACATCACCAATATGGCTATGGGTACTTATATGCTTCGTATATACACGCCACAAGGCACAGCCCTGCAGCGTATTATTAAGCGCTAATCTCTAACAGCACTTTTTGTGCTGACACTATCAAGGTCGCCGTCTTAAAAAAGATGGCGACTTTTTTGTTTCATTTTGTGAAAATATTTTTTTTCTATATCTTTGTTGCAGTGTAATAATGTGTTAGGCTTTGTTAGATGACTGTAAAACAGTAGTTTAATTTCTCATACAGCACACTTGTTTTTCAGGTGTGTGGTGTATGTTGTGTTATTTTTGACTGAGTTATTATTAATTTATATTTTTTATCATGAGAAAAAAAATCCTTTTCTTGCTCTTGGCTTGCTTTTTAGCCATGTCTGGGTGGGCACAGACGACACCGAGTGTGTCGATTGTCTCAACCCATGATACTTGTACTGCTAAAAATGGTACTGCATCGATAACAATTACGGCTACAGGTCAGCGCTCGAACAGTCCAAGTAACTATTATGTTAGAATAAAAAAATCATCTGATAATAGTTACGGATCATCTTATTATACGGTGAACGGAAGTGCTTCAAATCGTCAACGGGTTCAAACAGGCCGTAGTGGTGGGTATTGGACTTATACTCATACTTGGACTTACACTTTTACTGCTCTTGAAGCTGGCAGTTATACTGTTCAGTATACTCAATCAACTTCTACTTATAATCGTCAAACTTATCCGAATTGGAGTGGTGCGTCTACAAAATCTGTAACAGTAGATAGATATGAATCTTCTTTGACTTTGAATGTGGTTAATACAGATTGCGACAACCGCGTAACCTTGCGTGTCGACGACCCCAATGATAATCATAGTACTAATAGTTGGCTAAGGCTAAATTATTACAGAGCTAAAATTGATGGCAAGGAATTTTGGCAAACATGGGAGAATTTCTGGGATATTTTTTATGTTCAAACATACGCTTTTGTTAAGAGCGGTTCTTCTTCCAATTACGACTTGGCAAGATCGTTTGGGGCTAATGCTGGTTCCCATACAGTTATTGTAATGGACAAGTATGGCTGTACCGACACGGTGAAGTTTGCCGTAAATGCTATTTTGTCTGACCCCTCTCAAATAATTGTCGAGGTTAAGCCTAATACCAGCTCTGTAAACAATAATGGTGAGATCTCGGTCTCTCTAAAGGATAGCGTCGGCAGGGCTCCTTTTGTCTATAGTATTGATGGTGAGACATGGCAAAACGAGGCAACATTTACTGGTCTTGTTGGCGACACCAACTACAAGGTATATGTAAAAGACTCGTGCGAACATCTCGACTCTCAAAGTGTCTTTGTGCCTCAGGTACTGATCTGCACCGTGAGCAGCTACACCGACGCCACATGCAATGGCAAGGCTGACGGCTCTATTACTCTCGACAATAGCATGCTTGGCTCTTATCAATATCGTCTTGACGAAGGTGAGTGGCAGACCTCCAATGTCTTCGAGAACCTCGCCGCTGGCACCTATACCCTCTATACCAGAAAAATGGTGGATGATGTGCCGGTAGACACCTCCTCTACCATACAGGTCATCTCTCAGCCCGACGCTATAACATTCTCTCTCGCCGCAGGCGATACACCTTGTAGCCGTGCCGCTACTACTCTTACGGCTTCTGACATACAGGGCGGTACAGGTACATTATCCTATGCCTGGTCGTCGGATAGCAACTCTTGGATTACTTCCGGCGCCGCTACCGAGGTCGCTACTATCACTCCTATGGATTCCAACAAGCTATTCTATCGCTTCACTGCTACCGATGAGAATGGCTGTGCATTTTCCGACTCTATTATCGTTGCCGCTTACTATAGCCCTATAATGCCAGTTCAGAATGTAACTATTTGCGACAGCTTTAGATGGGACGCTAACAATGTGTTGTATACTGCAAGTGTTGAGGTTAAGGATACTCTCGTTACTGCCGCCAACAACTGCGACAGCATTGTCTCGCTCAACCTTACGGTTTATTACAACAGCAATACTCCCTACGACACCACGGTATTCTATGCTTTTACGTGGAGGTCTATGCCTATTAGTCAAGGATCGCAAACGCCAATACAGTTGGCTGAGATAAATAAGGGTATCACTATTGGTGATATAAATGAGGTATTACAAGGTTATCAGAGTCCAATTATTGTCGTAGGACAAGGTGCTGAACCTAACACGTTTGGACATGGTACCGACTCTACGTATATAAAGTCTACCATTACAGCAGGTCTTCCCTATTTCTCTGCTAATGGATGTTTGAGCTATGATACTCTCTATCTTACAATCGACAGCCTTAAATGGCAGGATAATATGGTTATTATCGAGCCTGTCAATGCTACCGGCTACAAAAAACAAGACGGCAAGTTCTCTATCGCTCTCAACTCCAATGCTCCTGGCAATTTCTATGCCTACGTCAAGGAAATCCTCCCCAAGCATGAGCAGAAGATACTTACCAATGGCAACTATATCTTTGAAGGTCTTTATGCCGGCACCTATACCGTCGTTGTACGTTATGAAAACTACGACTCTGCCGAGTATACAGTTACTATCACTCAACCTGATACACTCGTGGCTGTAGCACCTGGCGACATGGTTATCTGTGCCGATGCCTCTGCCTCTCTCTCCGGCTCTGCCACCGGTGGTGTAAACAAATACAATTATGTATGGACTGTCTCTGGCACAAAGGACACGGTTGCTACTACCGCCTCTTGTACTGTTAAGCCGGAGGCTACTACTACCTATCTCTTCTCCGTTACCGATACCAACGGCAATGTGGCCTCCAACACCACTACCGTTACTCTCAAGTCTGTCAATATTGTCTCATTAGACAGCTCTCGCTGCGACAATGACCTCGTGTTTTCTTGGGACGGCATCTCTTTCACTGAGGAGGGCGAAAAAAACGACACGCTGGTGGGCGTCGATGGCTGCGACAGTATCAATCACAGAGTGCTGAGCGCCTATCCTACATACAACATTCCAACGTCGGATGCTATTGTTCAAAATGTGCTTGTTGAAGGCTATGTATGGGGCGACACCACTTTCTATGAAGGTACGCTGTCAGGCACCTACACACGTCATCGTTCTTCTATACATGGCTGCGACAGCGTGCTGACGATCGACCTCGCTGTCTTCAACAACATCAACAATACTGTCTACGATACCGCTTGCGACAACTTCCAGTTTACAGATTTCTTGGGTAGAGAGTACAACGTCAACCACGATACCACTATCGTTGATGTACTTGTGTCTGCTACTGGCTCCGACAGCATTGTTTCGCATGTCGTCAGTGTCTTCAAGAATTATCATTTCGACACGGTAGGCTATATATGCTACACCGACCCTATAGTTTATGTGTGGCGCGGCATTAGCTTTGATGCCGAAGGCTCCAAGGACTACAGCCTCAAGACTGTCGCCTCCAATGGCCATTGCGATAGCGTTTATACACACCAACTTGTGGTCAACCCCGTTTACGACCATTCTGTCGATACCATTTTCTGCGACAGCATCCGCTGGACCGATGGCTCGCTTATCACCGAGTCCTTCTCCGATTCGCTCTACTCTTTCAAAACGATAAATGGTTGCGACAGCCTTGTCCGCCTTACCACTACGGTGTATTACAACAGCAGCACAAGCTACAAGGATAGCTCCTACTATACTTACACATGGACTAATGCTAAAGGCAAGGGCAATGCTAATGATGGCACCTATACCGTATCTGGCGACTATGTGGGTCTGCCTTACTTAGACGCTAACGAGTGTGCAAGCTATGACACACTTCATCTCCTTGTGAAGCACTTCAACTGGATTGGCGACTCTGTCGTCGACACCACCGTTACCGAACCTACGGAATTTGGTGGCTCAGACGCTACGGTAGAGCTGCGTATCAATGCTCCTGTTGCAGGCAACTACTATGCTTGGATAGAGGAGGTTGAGCCTCGCGACGAGCGTCCACTCGACGAACTCGACACCACTTTGTTTGAAAACTTGTCGGCTGGCATCTACCACCTCAAGGTACGTTACGAAGAGTACGACACCGTAACGCTCGAAATACGCATCTCTCAGCCTGCACCGCTCGTCGTTACCGGCTCTGACGATGTAGAGCTTTGCGCCAGTGATGTTGCTGTCCTCTCTGTCTCTGCACAGGGTGGCGTTGGCGAATATACCTATTCATGGCATATTAAGGACAGCACGCGTGTGCTTGGTACAACATCTTCTATCTCTATTCCAACGCCTAAGGAGGCTGGCGACTACTACTACTATGGTGTCGTTACCGACGAGAACGGTGTAAAGGACTCTGCGGCTATAAAGGTCTCCCTCAACCCAATATATTCTATCATCACCATGGTAGACAGCTGCGACCGTTTTGCTTGGATCGACGACAGCATATACACCCAGTCTACTACCGACCCAACGTTTACCTACAAGACTGTAAGGAATTGCGACAGTGTTTATTATCTTAACCTTAACATTTATTACACTGGTAGCAAAGGTGCCGATGCTGAAAACTACTACACCTATACCTGGGAGGGTGAACATAGCACAGGTCTAACTTACAACGCTACTGGCACATACTTTGGACCTGAATACAAAGTTGCTGGTTTATGCCCAAGCGTCGATACGCTATATCTCACCATTGACTCTATCGATTGGAATGAGAATGTTGTCGACACCAATGTTACCATGCCATCATGCAGCGGCTGCGAGAATGGCGAAGTGGAGGTCGTAATAGATGCCCCTCTGGACGGCAACTATTATGTTTGGATTGACGAGATTGTGCCTCACAATGATGTTCTTCTGTCTAAATTCGACAGAACGTCGTTCTCCAACTTGCCTACTGGCAACTACACTTTGGGTATTCGCTATGAGGAGTACGATACCTTCTATATTCCTTTCCAGATTATCAACCCTGTCGACCTCTCTGTCTATGCTGGTCAAGATACAGCCATCTGTCTCAATGCAGACGTAGAGCTTAGCATGAAGAGCACTAATGGCGTGGCACGCAACTTCTCTTACGTCTGGCAGATACTTGGCAGCAATGACACTATCTCTACCGACTCGGCTTATACCTTTGTCCCGACTACTACAAATGCGTATACCCTCACGGTTACCGATTTCTTTGGCTCAAAAGCCTCCGACACCGTTGTTGTCGCTGTACGTCAACATGAGCATGTCAAGTTTGTGGAGTCTGATTGCGACTCGTTTATATGGATTAACAATATTCTGGCTCGTGGCATACGTCTTGAGGTTGACGAGACCAATATCTCGTTCGACTCCTCTCAGATGACGTTTACTTATTTCGACCAAACAGAAAAGAGCTATACCATTCAGCATTCTTTCTTTGAGACCAACCTTAAACAGTTTGGTATGCCTAATCCTTTTGTCAATGTCGATACATTCAAGCTCTCTGACAAATATACGCATGTATATACCGACCGCTATGGCTGCTATGCCGAAGATACCCTCCAACTCACCATCAATCCTTCCTATGCTGTTGTCCTCAACGAAACAGCTTGCGACAGCTTTGTGTGGAATGACTCTACCTATAGAGTTTCATCTGCCGATCATTACGATTTGCAGTCTGTTGCTGACTGCGACAGTGTTGTCGACTTCACTCTTACCATTCATGTCTCTGACACCACAAAAGACGTCCATAATGCTTGCGACTCTTTGAAATGGCAGGTAAATGGCAAGACCTATAAGGCTGACAATTTCGTCGATACTGTCATCTTCAAAAACATTTTTGGTTGCGACAGCATCGTTGAACTCAGCCTCACCGTCAATGCCTCTGCCTCGTCTGTCGACATTCAGCACGGCTGCGACAGCATGATGTGGAACAACAAGATGTACTATGCTTCCAACTCCACAGATACCATAATGCTTAAGACTGTTAACAACTGCGACAGCATCATCACCCTCAACCTCACCATGGGCTACGCCAACACCGGT
>JAZRVD010000259.1:0-4968 GCA_045598945.1 Bacteroidales bacterium
CACTATTCGGCGACGCACACGCCGCTGAGAAGATAGCCAAGACCATGAGCGACTATCTCAAATAGCCCAACCTTTTTTCCTTGCAGTAAATGACACATATACTTACCGACCCGCTGCATCTCATAGCCTACGCCACCGACGCCAGCGCCTACCGCGAGATGCCGGCAGGTGTGGCATATCCGCGCAACGCCAACGACATAGCCGAGTTGATAGACTACGCCCGACAACATCACACCCACCTCATACCACGCGCCGGAGGCACGAGCATAGCAGGTCAGGTGGTAGGCGACGGCATTGTAGTAGACGTAAGCCGCTACATGAACAAGATACTGAAAATCAACTCTAAGGAACGTTACGCATGGGTAGAGCCAGGCGTGGTACGCGACGAGTTGAACATGATGTTGCGTCCCTATAAGCTGTTTTTCAGCCCCGAGACCTCCACCAGCAACCGCTGCTGCATAGGCGGCATGGTAGGCAACAACTCGTGCGGCACCCACTCACTCGTATACGGCAGCACACGCCACCATGTTCTTGAACTGAAAGGACTGCTTGCCGACGGCACGCCATTCTCAACAGCATCACACGAAGGGTCGCCACTATATCAAAAGATATGGCAACAGCTCGAAGAATGGCAGAAGGACAAGGATATACAAGAGCTGCTGACGCAAAACTTTCCCGACAAGAGTTTGCAACGGCGCAGCTGCGGCTACGCCATAGACGAAGCCATAGCCACACCACTGATAGACCTCTGCAAACTGCTGACGGGCAGCGAAGGCACACTTGCCTTTATCACTGCCATCAAGATAAGCCTCTACCCACTACCCCACCCCAACCGCATTCTGCTATGCGCCCACTGCAACAGCCTGCAGCAAAGCTATCTTGCCAACATAACGGCACTACGCCACAGCCCTGTGGCTGTAGAGCTGATGGACGGCAAGATACTCGAATTGAGCAAGAGCAACCACAGCCTCAACGACAAACGATTCTTTATACAAGGCGACCCAGCGGCACTCATCATCGCCGAACTGACAGGCGACGATGCCGACCAACGTGCCGACACATTGGAACAAGAGCTATTGCAGTCAAAACTCGCCTACCACTGCTCGCGCGTATACGGCAACGACATCGACAAGGTATGGGCACTGCGCAAAGCAGGTCTCGGCGTACTTACCGGCATACGCGGCTCGTCAAAGCCTGTAGGCGTAGTAGAAGACACCGCCGTAGCCCCCCAACGCCTGCCAGAGTACCTCGCCGACTTCGACAAGATGCTGCAATCGCTTAGCCTCAGTTGCGTATACTACGGGCATATAGGCACCGGCGAGCTGCACCTGCGTCCTATCCTCGACATGAAAAAAGAATCCGACCGCATACTCTTCCGCCAAGTAGCACAAGCGACAGCCTTGCTCGTCAAAAAACACCACGGCAGCCTAAGCGGAGAGCATGGCGACGGACGCCTGCGCGGCGAGTTTATACCAATAGTATACGGCTACGAGTGCTACCAGCTGATGCGTAGGCTAAAACAGTGCTGGGACCCCTACGGAGTATTCAACCGTGGCAAGATAGTAGACACCCCGCCTATGGACAGCCAGCTGCGCTACGATGCCAACCAACGATACACATGCACCAACAGCAACCTCATGGATGCCATAGAGCAGTGCAACGGCGCTGCCGACTGCCGCAAGAGCAGCCGCATAGGCGGGACGATGTGCCCCACATATAAAGCCACCCACGACGAGCTGCTCTCCACACGCGCACGCACCAACATACTGCGCGAGCTGCTGACGCGCGGCGACAACAGCCCCACCACACAACAAATGCTCAAGACCATGCTCGACAGCTGCCTCGCATGCAAAGGCTGCAAGAGCGAGTGTCCGTCAAACGTAGACATGGCAGCCATACGCAGCCAAGTGCTGCAACAAATATACAGCCACGACGGCACACCCCTGCGCAGCGCCATGGTAGCAAGAATGGCTATGATAGAAAAATTGGGACATATAGTATGGCCCGTCTACAACTTCTTCGCCACCAACAGGCACACTTCGTCTATCATCAAACACATCGTAGGCTTCGCACCCGAACGCAGCATACCCACCTTGTCGCACAAGACTACACGGCAGCAGATAAAAAGACTACATATCGCCATACCGGCAAAGACAATAAAGCAAATATACCTCTTTACAGACGAGTTCACCAACTACCAAGAAGCATCATTAGGAGTGATGTTCTACAAACTACTCACACTCATAGGATACCGAGTAACATTACCCAAACATGCAGAAAGTGGCAGGGCGGCAATGTCTAAAGGATGCATTGAGATAGCCGCACGCCACGCCACACGCAATGTGAAACTACTAAGTGGCATAGTAACAGCCGACAAACCACTCATAGGCATAGAACCCAGCTGCATACTCTCCTTTCGAGACGAATACCCCACCCTTGTGAGCTCCATGCTACACGACACAGCGGTAACATTGGGAAGCCACAGCATGCTATATGACGAGTTTTTGATAGAAGAGCTGCGTCTTGGCAATATCAGCAGTGCCATGTTTACACCATGCAGCAAGACGATATATCTACACGGACACTGCCATCAAAAAGCAATAGTAGGCACAGCCAAGACAGCCACCTTGCTCGCCACCCTGCTCAACGCACATGTAGAGACGCTGCCCACAGGCTGCTGCGGCATGGCAGGCTCCTACGGCTACGAAAAAGAGCATTACACCTCGTCAATAGAGATTGCCAACACCACCCTCGTGCCATCGCTACACAAGATAGCAGGCAAGCACCCCGACGGCGACTACATAGTGGCAGCACCTGGCACCTCGTGCCGCACGCAGATACACGACACCACAGGCATACAATCACTGCACCCCATAGAGATACTATACAATCATCTAAAAAAATAAAAATACATTCTATCAATATGATTACCGCTGATTTTGAAAAAGACAAATCATGCACATTCAATATAAACCCTCACTACCGCACCAGACGCACACTACAGCCGCAGAAGCGAGATAAATAGACTATCACAAACACAGCATAATCGTCGAAATAGCCGTAATCGAAATTAAAGAAAATAGAATGAAAATCATCATCGTAACCTGTTGATGTCCAGTAAACACCATAGCCGCCAACATAGAATATATCCTGACCTTCGCGATCTCCAGCGGCAGGCAAGAAGACGGCACCGGCAGCCTCCATCTTCTTCCAGTGATCAATATCATAGCTATTAGTATTCCAACTATTTCCATAACCATCCTTGAAAGTACAGCCTTCTGGCAACACCCACTCATCGGGTAGTAGCACTATGCCTACCACATTGTTCACAGTAGCGTGTCCAAGCTTACCTCTACGGCTTTCGTTGGAGTAATCAATAAGGTAGTACCACTCGTCAGCATCAAGCGTATGCCAGCCACTGCCAAGCGTTGCCTTGAGTTTGTTGTTTGTACCCCAGTCGGTAAAATTCAAATAATGTGTAGAGGGAACATATTCATCATCTTCCACCACATGCTTTGTAGGTGCGTCGCCTGTACCCCAACCGAAGAGGTCTATCCAGCCAGTATAGTTCTCCTTGCCGATATTGGCGTTATCGCTCCCGATGACATTGCCAGAGGCGACATTAACATAATCTTCAGGTTCTCTCAGCGATGGATCGTCTATATACTGCGACAGACTGCCAATGAAGTCCCACTGATTTTCAGCAAAGCGCCATGTGTCGGTAGAGGCATTGTACTGGAGATTACCCTTGGAAAAAGCAACCTTCTTGGTAGGTGATACCGAAAAAAGGCCAGGGACAGAAATCGGCTCGCCAGTGGCGGTGAGCTTGTCGCCATCGAGTGTAAGGGTATATACACTGCCTGCCTCGAACTTGCGATTGACAACAACGCACGAAGCCAATACCCTGCCCTCGTTGTCTTTCATCTCGTAGACCACAGTAGATTTTTCACTCGTAGGCAGTATTACTGCAAAATAGGCAGTATCGTCCAAAATACCAGTCTCTTCGGTTGAACTTAGCGATACCGAGTCGCCACCATTAGCCACACTGCCTGTAAGCCTGAAAGCGTTACCATCTAAGAAAGCATAGTTGCATACGCCAGAGACAGGCTCGTTGCTATGGATAACAAGGCGAGTGGCACTCTTACTGTTATTCTTCACACGCAAACGGATATAGGCACATGCCATCTGGAATGAGAGGTTTGAGCCTGCATTACTTGTTGTTGCATAGAGAATATTTGCATTACGATCGTTGCTGCCTTTATCTGCAACTTGATGTGTTGGCAAAGTAAGCTTGCCACTTGTCATAGAAGCTTGATATGGCATGATGGCACGAAACAAAGTCTCATCATCTGGCACCTCTACTACAAAGCCTGCCGAACTATAGAACGGAATACCTTCTCCCCATTCTACACCAGAAGAAACAACACCAGGCCGACCATAGGTTACGCCATAATTAACGCCATAGACAAAAACCTTGTCGCCATCTTGAAACCCTTGTTTTAACTTTGTGCCTGGCACAAAAGCAGTCTTCTCGCCCTTACAAGAGGCATTGAAAGACTTAGTAACATAATTGACAGGCCTGTCACCATTCCGTAACACGGCATCGTCATCCTTAGAACATGCCGCAAGCAATAGCAATGAGGCTGACAGCATAAAGATAAACTTCTTCATATTGGAGTGATTTTTTAATTAACAGATATTAAGTACAAATTGTGGTCGACATGCTAATAACATCCTACATGTTGCAACGCACTATCATTTTACTGTAAGCACCCGATAAATTACACGTTGTGGGAGTAAAAAAGCTGTTGTAGTTTTGCGGATTGAAATGCAAGAACAAAGTCAAAACACAACAGCATGAAAACATACGGTTTATGTATGCCCGACACAAGGCAATCCTCGACGTTTCGCACACCACGCACGCAGAGAGGACGGAAGAAGGGAGGTCTCCATGTTTAGCCTTGGCGA
>JAZRVD010000260.1:0-2607 GCA_045598945.1 Bacteroidales bacterium
TAAGAGCCAAGTCGCGCAGGAGCAGCAAGCGACGCAAGTGCATCGATAACATCCTCTATGGAACAGCCTTCAAAAGCCTTTTCGAGCGAGAGCTCCTTCATGTCGAGATTTTTGTCGGCACACGCATGCAATAAAAAAGCACGAAAACGACGACACACCTGCTTAAAAGCATCTGCATTGAGAGTACGATACACACAGTTGTTCTTCGCTGTGGAATAACTATTCTCGTAACTTTCGTTAAGAATAAAATCGGCTGGATGCCACCGCATCTCGTCTTGCAACATAGTATATGCAGCACGCCGTATAGCCTTGCGATTTCCCCATGATATCATAGCCACAAAGAATGCACCCAACTCAACATCCAGCTGTCGCGACGTATGACAAGCCAGCTCATAGACCACACCGCATGGATCTACCTTGCGGAATTGGTCTACATCAAACGATTGCATGTAATAGTGGTCGAGCTCTTCTTTCATAACATCACCCATACAACAACGCTGTTACCTTCTCACCACAACCTTGCGAGCAACATTGTCGCCGACCTTGACCATATAGGCGCCAGCCGACGGGACTTGGAACGAACGAGTGTCTTGAGGTGTGGCTGGATCGTCAGCAAGCAGACGACCCGTTATGTCGTAGAGACGGACACGCATGCCAGCAACACCAGCCACCTTGACAGTCTGTGCTATTGACCAGACCTTGGGCGACATCGTAGAAGCATTGTCAATGCCAACATGCGAACGCACTGTAAGGTGAAGCACCACAATACTGTCGCAACGCGAAGAATTGGCAAGAAGAAGTCTACGTTCGTATTCGCCCGACTCGTAATACGTGTTGCCCAACCAAGTAACACTGTCTACACAAGATATCGAAGTATCGCCATAGGTAACGCATGGGAAGGACTCGCCATTGATGTCCTGCACCAATCTTACAGAACGACCAACACTGCGATCGAAGTTATCTACCGTTACACGTTTCTGTTCGACAAGAAGAAGGTTGGCATCGCGCTGATCGTAATGTGTCGACGACCAATAATAGCCATTGTTGGCAACAGCACTAATAATGGTATCGTAACGGGCGCCTGCCGCTGGCAGGAAGATGGCACCAGAAGCCTCCATGGCAGACCACTGCATAGGAGAGTAAAGATTGGTCAAATAGCCGTTGTTGCTACCTGAGATAAATGAGCAGTTTTCCGGCAGAATCCAACATTCGGGAAGCAATACCAAGCCATGTATGCCATTGACAGTTGCCATGGCACGCTTGGCGACAGCTTTTTCACGATAGTTGATCAGATAGTACCATTGGTCGGAAGAAAGGGTACGCCATAGACCTGGAACATTGCCGCCATTGCTGACCGGCACAAACATACCCCAGTCATAGTTTGAGCTGAGCGAGTCGAGGTCAGGACAGATATAGTTTGACGATGGGCCATAGCCATTGACGTTGTAATCGAAATTGACATTCTTGCTAATAGTGCTATAGGGCTGATAGCATATATTGTACTTGTCGGAAGAAGAATGGTAGCCAGTAGCGCCCCAGCCAAAGAGATCTATCCAATTAGTATACGTCTCCGAAGCGCCCGAATTGGAATAACCGATATAATCATATTGACGAACAGCAAAACGCCACAGGTCTGAATTAGGAATATATTGGAGGTTGCCCATTGAGAAATTGACCTTCTTGTCGTCAGCAATCTTAAAGACACCTGGCAAGCCGCCTTCGCACAAAGGATAGAGCGTAAGATGAAGCACCACAATGCTATCGCAGCCTACACTGTTGACCAAGGTGTCGCCAAACTCTCCATCGCTGTTGAGTTCATCAACACGATAGCCATGCCACATATAATAGCCACAAGCCTCGGCAACCTCGTGGCTACGAGTAGAGTAGTTTAGTTTAAGACGCATGGTAACAATGCTGTCGCAGCCGTGGTGATTGACGCGATGTCCTGTAGCTACATTGAAAGTGTCGTAGAAGGTAACGCCTTCCCATGCGAAGCTATCGCACTCGAAGGCAACAGTGTCGCCAAAAGAGAAGGTGCGAAGCACAAGATTGTAGTTTATAACACTGTCACAGCCTACGGCATTGGCTTTAGGAAGACGTTTGACGAGAAGCCTGTTTTCGTAAACCATAGCGCCGTCCCAGAAAAAGCTGTCGCACGAGAAGATGTCAGTATCATTGACAGAGGTGTAACGAAGCGTGAGATCGAGCGAGACAACGCTATCGCAGCCTACCGCATTGGTGAAAGTGTGAGAGATATAGGCAGTAGGGTCGTAGTAGGCATCGCCGTACCACACAAAAGAGTCGCAAGAGATGGCCGTTGTGTCGCCAAAAGAGCTATATTTAACCTTAAGATTAACATCAATAATACTGTCGCAGTCGTCAGCATTGGGTATACGTACCTCGGCATGCTCATTAGAAGTGTCGAAGCCATAGCCGCCAAAATAGAAATAGTCGCATACCGTGGTGTCTAAACTGCCATGCGAGGAATGACCTATTGTAACATGAAGTTTAAACGTAGTATCACACCCTCTACCAAAAACCGATGGACGAATCTCGCCAGAAGAGCTCGACTCGACAAACTTGGTAGAGCCAAAGAAAGCAGAATCA
>JAZRVD010000261.1:0-10467 GCA_045598945.1 Bacteroidales bacterium
AAATGCGGACACGCCACGGTGGACAGCGTGGTAGGCTTGGTGCTGCTGCCAGACGTTTGGGAGACGCCCGTCGACTGCAGCTTTACTTCAGGCAACGGCTGGACTACGAACATCTACACTGTAGAGCAGTGGTCGAAGATGGAGAAAGCCGGTGCTGTGTTCTTGCCTGCTGCTGGCTACCGCAACGGTCAGAACGTCTACCTCGTGGGCGACGGCGGCTACTCTTGGTCCTCTACGCCTATTGACGTCAGCCGCACTTACTACCTCTACTTCGGCAGTGATGAAGTGAACGCTGGCAACAACGGCCGCTGCCGCGGTAATAGCGTGCGTCTGGTGCGGTAGTTTGGTTTGCTACAGAATTTGCTTTTATATCATAGCAGGTTACTACACGGCAGTTTCGCATGTTTTTCAGCAACGTAGCTGCCGTGTTTTTTTGTAGCACATTGATTGCAAAACAGGCTAAGAAATAGTCTGTAATATATTACGCCAAAATCAAGATTCCGTTAGTAAAACAGCGGAATCTTGCTTTTTTTATCACTTTCCGCTCGTTTACTCACGAAAAAGTGTTATTTTTGTAGCGTGAATTAATACTAATAAATGTTATGTTAATTGGTAGGGAAAAAGAAAAACAGATGTTATTGAATGTTCTTGATGAAGAGTATTCGCAGTTTGTAGCAGTGTATGGGCGACGGCGTGTGGGCAAGACTTTTCTTATTAGAGAAGCATATAACAACAAGTTTGATTTTCAATATACTGGTGCGGCAAATTTGACGACGAGAAAGCAGTTGGTGCGTTTCCGTCGTGCTCTGAAAGAGCACGGGCAGAAAGATACAAAGGAGCTTACTGATTGGGGCGATGCTTTCAATGAACTTAAACGTTTTATCACTAATCTTCCTGCAGGAAAGAAGGTCGTTTTTATAGATGAATTGCCATGGATGGATGCTCCTCGTTCGGGGTTTCTTTCTGAGTTGGAATCTTTTTGGAATGGCTGGGCATCGGCACGAAGAGATATTGTTTTTGTGGTATGCGGAAGTAGCACTTCGTGGATGATCAAGAAGATTATCAAGAATAAAGGCGGTCTGCATAATAGGTTAAATCATCGTATATCGCTTAGCCCTTTTTCGTTGGGATTGTGCGAAAAGCTGGCTCAGTCGCGAGGTCTTGTTTTGAGTCGTAAGCAGATTTTGGAGGCTTACATGATTTTTGGCGGAGTGCCGTATTACTGGAGTTTGTTGCAAAAAGGCGCAAGTATAACGACTGAGATAGACAGATTGATATTCTCGCCAAATGGTGAATTGCATGATGAGTTTGAGATGCTTTATGCTTCTTTATTCAAAAGGCCTGAGCCATACGTTCGTGTGATTGAGCTGTTGGCAAAAAAGAAGCTTGGCATGACTCGACATGAGTTGCTGTCGGCAGGCGGATTTATAGACAACGGTATGTTTTCGGAGGTGTTGAAAGACTTGGAGTGGTGTGGCTTTATCAGAAGTTACACCATGATGGGCTATCGTACAAAGTCTGCCGTGTTCCAGCTGATAGACCATTATACATTGTTCTACTATGAATATCTTGATGGAGTACGTCGAGGTTCAAACTATTGGCGTACAATGTTAGGAACTCCTAAGTATAACACATGGTGCGGTCTGGCATTTGAACGTACATGTCTTTGGCATGTAGACCAGATTAAGAAAAAGTTAGGTATTAGTGGAGTGTTTACAAGTGAATACGCTTGGCGTTGTTTGCCTGACGATAGCACTGGTAGGCCTGGGGTACAGATAGATCTGCTTTTAGACCGTAGAGATGGAATAGTTGACGTGTGTGAAATGAAATATTCTAAGTCTTTGTATACCATCACCTCCGGCTATGCTGACGAACTCGTGTGTAAGAATGATGTGTTTCGGTCTGTAACGGGTACAAAGAAGGCAATTCATTCTGTGATGATTACTACAGAAGGTCTGTCGCGTAACGAGTATTGGTCTGACGTACAGGCAGAAATAAGGTTAGACGACTTGTTTGAGTTGTGAGAAAACAGGCTAAGAAATACTCCGTAATATATTACGCCAAAACCAAGATTTCGTTAGTAAAACAGCGGAATCTTACTTTTTTTACCACTTTCCGCTCGTTTACTCACGAAAAATGTGGCAATGTGGACAGTTTGTAGTTGAGATAGCGTTCAAGGTCTTTTGCCGTAAAGCTGTAGTAGCCGCCTATTCTGTAGTTTTTCAGCATGCTGACATATTCGATGAAGTCGTTGGTGAAGATGATGTCGTGCAGGCTGCTGTAGTCTAATTCTGTCAGGATGTAAAGTCCGCTGTATACTCCCGTCCCGGCAGGTGCTTCGGTAAGTCGTATGGAGTTGATGTCTTTGATTATAGGACTAATGGCGTATTTGTGCTTGTACAAGTCTTTTATGGCTTGTGATCTGCCAAAGGTGTACCATGCGGTGTCGTTGCTGTTTGGCAGCTTGTCGCGGTGCGACAGGAGATATTGGTATAGCTCGTGTTTTTTTTCTATCTCTTCTATGGGCAGCGGTTTGCCTGTCTTGTTGTAGGGATAGATGCATAGTGTCTGTTTCCCTGTCGAAGCTTTTATTACTGGTATGGTGTGCTGAGTGAAAGCGTGGTCTCCGATAAAAATTCTGTCAGCAAGTGTGGCAATGCCATATTTTACTCTTGTATAGGGGTGTACATGGCTCTCTTTTATTTCTTTTAGGCTGACCAACTGTCTATGTGGCGCGAGGTAAAAACCTTTGGATATCAGCATGTCGGACAGCTTGATTTTTTCAACAAAGCAGGGCCTCATGCTGTCGGTGTTGTAGGTGTAGTATTCTATTTCTTTGTGCTGTATGGCGTTGTTGCAAATAGTGATGATGGTGTAGGTGGCTGCGTCGAATGGCTGGTAGTGTCCCAGGTCGATGATTTTCTCTACGTTTTTATGATGCGTTATATGTTGCCTGAGTGTCGCTCCTGCCGTGCTTAACAGCCATGAGCTTGGCGTTATCAAGCCCATTATGCCTTTGTCGGTCATCATTCTGAAGCCTATCTCGCAGAATACTATGTACAGGTCGGTCATGCCTTGCTGTGCAAAGGTGTATTGCTTTACGTTGTTGTAGATGTCGCTCAGGTTTCGTACTCTAACGTAGGGCGGGTTGCCAAAGACGTAGTCCATCATGTTGTTGTACTGTGCCACGGCAAGCGTGTCGGCGCATAGCACGTCCCAATCTATGCTGGCAATGCCATAGTTCGATACGGTACTGTTGAGGTTGGATATACACTTTTGTTGCTCTACTCTGTCGAGCTCTATGCCGTGGATATAGGTCTCCAACTGCTGCTTTAGTTGTTCTTTGTTGTTGTGTAGGGCAAGGTATGTATCGCAGTATCTTTTTACTATCTCGCACAGGAAGGCACCGTCGCCACAGCTGTTGTCGATGACGTGTTTCTTCAAGATTGCTGTAGACAGATAGTTGCTGTGATCCAGGACGGTGTGTACTATGTGCTGTGGCGTGTATACGCGTCCGTGCATCTTTGATGCTTTTGACATGGTGGAAGGCGTTGCGGCATTACAGACCTTTCACTGTCGGCAGGATATAAAAAATAGTGTGAACTTTTTCCTCACGTTCAGGGAAAGCCTCGGAACAACCCCCAATATCAAGAAAATAGCTCACACATAAGTGTAGCATTATTTGATATTGTAGCATTGTAGAGGCTTTGCCAGAACTATGTTTTCCCGATTTTCAAAATCAGTTTCCGAGGCTTATTTTGAACGTGAAATAATAGTAATGCAAGTTGGTATGTAAGAGAATGTTTTTTTTTCTTTTTGTTTTATATTGCGTGTGTTATGTTGTCTCTCTTTTTTATTTATTCTTTAGCAAAGATACAAAAACAATTTGTCATTGTATGTTTTTTTTGTTGCATAGCTCCGTTTTGAGAGCAGATGAGGGGTGCTGTTGAGTTATAGCTCCCATCTGCCAGGACACCCGTTTTTCCAGTTGCTGCAGCCTAATGCTGTCTTGCCGCGTATCACCTTGCCGGTGCCGCACACAGGGCAGGTGTCGCCCTCTTTGGGGTGCATCTCTTTCCATGTCTTCGCGCTTTCTTGCTGTGGCGCGGTCTCTTTTTTCTTGCGAGGTGTAGAGTTCTTTTTGCGTGCTGGCTTCTTCTCGTCGCTGTTGGCGGTAGGAACGGCGGAGCGGCTTTTGCGTTGCGCGGCTGGTGGCGTTGGCTGTTCGGCGGCGGCAACGCGGCGGTTGCTGGTGTCGCTCATCACCTGCTGTATTATCTGCACCACCATGAGTTTCAGCTCGTCGACAAAGGTGGTGGCATTGTATTTGTGCGCCTCTATGTCGCGCAGCTTCTTTTCCCATTGTCCTGTAAGCTCGGCACTCTTAAGCAGCTCTTCGCGTATTATGTCTATGAGGTCGATGCCTGTAGGCGTGGCCATGAGGTTTTTCCTCTCTTTTTTTATATATCCGCGTTTGAAGAGTGTCTCTATTATAGCGGCTCGTGTTGAGGGACGTCCTATGCCGTTCTCTTTCATGGCATCGCGCAGCTCCTCGTTGTCTACCAGCTTGCCTGCCGTCTCCATGGCGCGCAGCAGGGTGGCTTCGGTGTAGTATTTTGGCGGCGTGGTCCATTTCTCGCTCAGCGTGGGCTCGTGCGGCCCTTGCTCTCCTTTGACAAACGCTGGCAGCACCTGGTTGTCTTCGTCTTTTTTCTCTTCGTCGTCGCCATTGCCCTTGTTGCCGGCGAAGACTATGCGCCATCCTTCGTCGAGTATCTGCTTGCCGGTCGCCTTGAACTCTATTGCCTGTTGCTTGTCGTTGGCGCTGTATTGTACTTCGCCCATCACCGTGGTGGTGGCAAACTTGCAGTCGGGGTAGAAGGCTGCTATAAAGCGGCGCGCCACCATGTCGTAGACCTTCTTCTCGTTTATAGTGAGGTCGCCGCCCGACGGGTTGATGCCGGTGGGTATGATGGCGTGGTGGTCGGTTACCTTGCTGCTGTCAAAGACGTTCTTGCTTTTGCGTAGCGGCTTGGCGAGCAGTGGCTGTGTCAGTGGCGCGTAGGGCAGCAGCCTGTTGAGGATGTTGGGACATTTGGGGTAGATGTCGTCGGAGAGGTATGTGGTGTCTACACGCGGATATGTGGTCAGTTTCTTTTCGTAGAGGCTCTGAATATATTTTAGAGTCTCTTCTGCCGAGAAGGCGTAGCGTTTGTTGCATTCTACCTGCAGGCTCGTCAGGTCGAAGAGTCTCGGCGGACGTTCTGTGCCGTCTTTTTTGCCTATGCTTGTTACCACAAAAGGCTGCTCTCTTATGGCTTCGAGCATGGCGGTGCCTTCCTGCTCGTTTTTGAGCTTGCCCTGGGTGCTGCTAAACAGTACGTCGCGGTAGCGTGTGGCTAATATCCAGTATTGTTCGGGTTTGAAGTTGTCTATCTCTTTCTGGCGTGCCACGATGAGCGCGAGGGTAGGGGTCTGCACGCGCCCTATGCTCAGCACCTGCCCGTGTGCCTGACGGTAGCGCAGCGTGTAGAGGCGTGTGGCGTTCATGCCCAACAGCCAGTCGCCAATGGCGCGGCACAGTCCTGCTTCGTAGAGCGACTGGTATTCCGATTGTGGCTTGATATTCTTGAAGCCGTCGCGTATGGACTCTTCGGTAAGCGAGGATATCCAGAGCCGTTCTACCGGGCATTGGGCTTTTGCCTTTTGC
The DNA here is from genome assembly GCA_045598945.1 of Bacteroidales bacterium. Lineage (GTDB taxonomy): Bacteria > Bacteroidota > Bacteroidia > Bacteroidales > P3 > Colimorpha. The sequence continues at coordinate 5,711 of JAZRVD010000261.1, forward strand.
ATCACCCAGCGTTGTATCAGCTCGCCCTCCTGTCCGGCATCACCGCAGTTTATTATCTTGTCGGCACGTTGCATTAGTTTCTCTATCACTCCAAACTGGCGCATATAGCCCTCGTTGGATATAAGCTTGATGCCGAAGCGCGGCGGTATCATGGGCAGGTCCCACAGGTTCCACTGCTTCCAGCCGGCATAGTAGTCGTGAGGCTCTTTCAACGTGCATAGGTGTCCGTAAGTCCAGGTTACCTGGTAGCCGTTGCCTTCCATATATCCATCGTGCCGCGAGGTGGCGCCCAGCACTTTGGCTATGTCTTGCGCCACCGATGGCTTCTCGGCTATACAAACTATCATCAGTCTCTGTCTTTTTTTAGTTGCAGCATCTGCCAGCCTTCGCGGCTCTCTTTTCTTTCAAGTGCAAGTCCGTAATCTTTGCCTTTGGCTAAGAGTATGTCGGCGTCTTTTTCGTAGAATCCGCTAAGCAGCAGCCTGCCGCCGTCTTTCAGCACCCTGGCGTATGCCTCCATGTCGTGCAATAGTATGTTGCGGTTGATGTTGGCTATCACCACGTCGTATAGCTGTCTGCCGTCGAGTAGCGACGCGTCGCCTATCATGCAGTGTATCTCGCTGTTGTTGCGCTCGGCGTTCTCCATGGCGTTGCGGTATGCCCATTCGTCTATGTCTATGGCGTCGACGGCTGCCGCTCCGCATTTCTTGGCGAGGATGGCGAGCACGGCTGTGCCGCAGCCCATGTCAAGCACGTCGAGGCCTTCGAGGGCTATCGTACCCAAGGCCTCTATCATCAGGTATGTGGTGGCGTGGTGGGCTGTGCCAAACGACATCTTGGGCTCTATGATTATCTCGTGGGCTATAGCCTCTCCTATCTCGGCAAGCGAGGGATGGAAGGGCGCGCGCACATAGCATATATTGTCTACTATCACCGCCTTGTGTTGCTTTTCCCATTCTTCGTTCCAGTCCTTGTCGGGCATCACCTCGTAGCTGTACGACACCTTGCAGCCTGCGCAGTTCTCTGCTATGGCGTTGTCTATCAGTGCTGTGTCGAACATCTCGCTGGCGATATATGCCTTTACGCCTCCGTCGCAGTCGGCAAAGCTTTCGTAGGGGCCTTCGTCGCCTAAGGCGTAAACTATCAGGTCTTTGTAGGGGTCTATGGGGTCGAGGGTGAAGGTAACTTCGGTGTATCTCATTGTGTTATGTCTTTGGTGTTGCTGTATTCTACTTTGCAAAGAAAGAGTCCTTGCGGCGGCATGCTCACGCCTGCTGCGCAGCGGTCTTTGCGTTCTATTATCTCTCGTAGCCCGTCGAGCGACAGCTTGCCGCGTCCTACGTCGAGCAGCGTGCCTGTAACGCTGCGCACCATGTTGCGTAGAAATCTGTTGCTGCGTATGGTAAACACCCATTCGTCGTCATGCTTTTCCCATTGGGCAAGGGATAGGTGGCATATATTGGTCTTCACCTGTGTGTGCAGCTTGGCAAAGCTGGTAAAGTCGTCGTACTCCATCAGTATCTTTGCCCCTTCGTTCATCAGTGGCAGGTCTGGCTCAAAGTATATGCGGCTGTAAAGCCCTTGTTTGAAAGGCAGTCGCTGGTTGCTGACGTGATACTGGTAGGTGCGTGCCGTAGCGTCGAAACGGGCGTGGGCGTTGTCGGCGACATGTCTGATGTCGAAGATGGCGATATCTGCTGGCAGGTAGCTGTTGAGCTTGAAAGTCAGACTCTCGGTGTCGAGTTCTGCTGCGTCGAAGTGGGCGTAATAGTCGCTGGCGTGTACGCCTGTGTCGGTGCGTCCGCAGCCCACTATGGCTATGGGCTGGCGCAGCAGGGTGCTTAGAGCCTGCTCTATGGTGTATTGCACGGTGGGCAGATCGGGCTGTGTCTGCCATCCGCAGTAGTTGGCGCCATTGTAGGCGAGGTGTATGAAGTATCGAGGCACAGTGGTGGGTTGAGGTGTAAAGTGTTGAGGTGTGCTATATTGTTGTATGTGATGAGCCGGTGCTATCACAATGCATATTCAATCTGCAAAGGTACAATTTTTTTTCGTCATATCTTTTCTTGTGTTATACGTTTGGTCTAACTGAAAAAAAATGTGTACTTTTGCATTTTCAATCTGTCCGCGTCGGCTTTAGATGACGATGTGGGATAAAACACGGAATTATGAAAGTAAAGATAGGCATAGTGCAGGCCGCTTGTGTGGCCGACAAGCAGCAGAATATAGTGTCTTACACCGCCAAGGTGCGTCAGCTTGCCGCCCAGGGAGCAAATATAATATGTCTGCAAGAGCTGTTCGCCTCGTTATACTTCTGCGACGAAGAGCATCATCGCAATTTTAGGCTCGCCGAGCCTGTCCCCGAAGGTCCTACTACTCAACATTTCATGGCTCTCGCCAAAGAGCTTGGCGTGGTGCTGATATGCTCTATGTTCGAGAAACGTGCCGAAGGACTTTATCATAACACTACGGCTGTTATCGACGCCGACGGCTCGTATCTTGGCAAATATCGCAAGATGCACATCCCCGACGACCCGGGCTTTTACGAGAAGTTCTATTTCACCCCCGGCGACCTTGGCTACAAGGTCTTCAACACTCGCTACGGCCGTGTGGGCGTGCTTATCTGCTGGGATCAGTGGTATCCTGAGGCGGCGCGTATCACAGCCCTGAAGGGGGCTCAGATGCTCTTCTATCCTACCGCCATAGGCTGGGGGCCGCAAGAGACGGAGCTCGACCGCAAAGAGCAGCTCGAAGCATGGCAGACCATACAGCGCAGCCACGCCGTCGCCAACGGCGTGCATGTCATCAGTGTCAACCGTACCGGCGTGGAGGCAGGCATGCAGTTCTGGGGCAGCTCGTTCATCTGCAACGCCTTCGGCAGAGTGCTGTACCAGGCGCCTGTCTACGACGAGGAGATACATGTCGAGGAGATAGAGCTCGACGAGAGCGACCACTACCGTCGCCACTGGCCGTTCATGCGCGACCGTCGTATCGACAGCTATAGCCCTATTGTCAACCGTTATCTCGACGAATAGTTTCTTTTCTTTCTAATATCATATCTCCTATGACTCCAAAGGAACAAGGTTTCTTCATGCCTGCCGAGTGGGCTCGGCATCAAGCCACATGGCTTACTTATCCTCACAACAAAGACTCGTGGCCGGGCAAGATAGAGACTATTTTCCCGTCATATCATCTTTTTATAAAGACACTCTCGGAAAAAGAGCAGGTGTGCATCAATGTCGTCGACGCCGAAATGCGTCAGCATGTAGAGAAGGCACTCACGGCTATTGGTGCTAATATGAGTAACATATCGTTCTATATAATACCGTCAAACGACGCTTGGTGCCGCGACCACGGCCCTGCATTCTTGCTCAACCGCAACGACAGGCAGCGCCAGGCCCTCGTCAACTGGAATCACAACGCATGGGGCGGCAAATACCCCTACGAGCTCGACACCCAGATACCGCTGCGTATAGCCGAACAGCTCAACGCACAAGGCGGCAGGAAGTATGAGGTCTTCGAGCCAGGCATAGTGATGGAGGGCGGCAGCATAGATGTCAACGGCTGCGGTGATCTGCTCACCACCACCTCGTGCCTGCTCAACACTAACCGCAACCCGCATCTCTCTCAACAGCAGATAGAAGACTATCTGTGTGGCTATTATGGTGTGGAAAACATCATCTGGCTTGGCGACGGCGTAGAAGGCGACGATACCGACGGACATGTCGACGACCTCTCGCGCTTTATCGCTCCCGACACAATAGTTACAGCTGTAGAGGAAAACAAGTGGGACGAAAACTATGCTCCGTTGCAAGAGAACTTGAAACGCTTGAACACCTGCCGTCTTGCCAATGGCAAGCAGCCCACCGTTGTAGAGCTGCCCATGCCCGATGTGGTAGAATACGACGGGCAGCGTCTGCCAGCCTCATACGCCAACTTCTATATTGCCAACGACAAGGTCATCTTCCCTACCTACCGTTGTGTTATGGACAACGAGGCGGCATATATCCTTGAAGATTGTTTCCCCGACCGCGAGATAATAGGCATCGACAGCACAGACATAGTCTGGGGCTTGGGCAGCTTCCATTGTCTCAGCCAGCAGCAGCCCGCATTAGAGGAAGAGTAAAAAAGCCATGATTCTTGGTGGCAATGACATACTTTTTGGCATGTCATTGATGTGTTTTGGTGTCTATTTGCATTATGCTGCTACGCATTTCAAAGTTGATAGCAACAGCCAATTTTATCGCTCTCACCTATCCCCGTCATATCTTAAAGCATACTATCTGCTATATATTGATATCCGCTAAACAATAATCCTCTTGCCCCCCCACTTACCTCTAAAAGCGGTACTTGGGTAAGATGTCAATATGCTGAAAATCAAGTACGGCTTTGAATGGCAAGAAAAGAATGTTCCCAATCTGTACCGCCCTATCATGATTCCATCCCTAAACTGGGTTCTGGAGTCCCTGATTTAGGGAGTCTTGTTCGCTTTGAACATCTTATGAAATGGGAGATTTGCTTATATAATAATGTTGCAAAAAAGCGACTCCTACCTGCACTTTTCTTGTCATTTGCAGAAAAATCACCTCGATTTTATTAAAATCTTTCGTAAAACGAAATTTATTTCAATTATTTTTGCTATATTTGCACCATAAAACACTACGAATATGGAAGTAAAGAAGTTGAATCGGTTAAAGGTCGTTATGGCAGAGAAGGATCTGTCAAATATATGGTTGTCAGAAAAGTTGGGAGTCAGT
>JAZRVD010000262.1:0-4743 GCA_045598945.1 Bacteroidales bacterium
GCAGTTCTCGATCCTATGCACAGTGCCTCTCCGATAGTCAAGGATTACTATTTTAGGATGATGACCTTTGTGACGCGCGAATTGCAAATAGCCAAAGTTGGCTCGCCACAGCATGGCGACAATGGCTTTGCCTCACTATGGAACACACCTTCTGCCGCCAAAGTGGCCGACGGTGCTATGTTAATGGATTTGAAGATAAAGGCGTTGCTCTCCTTCTTTGGCAAGGAGACTAATGCTAATGATGATGGTGTAAGATATGTGCAACTTGCCATTTCATCAACTGCTGATGATGATGAACGCTGCGCTACCAAGTTCCGTGTAGGCGACATACTTTTGCTTTATCCTTATTCTGTAAGGCAAGAACCTGACGCACGTCGCTCTATGGTGCTTCGCTGCTCTCTTGCCGACATCACCGCCGACACAGTAACCGTTGCTTTGAGGTCGCCGCAGCGTAACAGGCATATCTTCGAGAACAACAGTCTCTGGGCTATCGAGTCCGACTATATGGAGTCGTCAGGCTCTTCGCAGTTTCGTCAGCTGCATAGTATCTTTTCTGCCGAGATGCATCGACGCGATCTCCTGCTATGTCAGCGCCCTCCAAGAGTAGACACCTCGCTTACGTTGCAAGGCGACTACGGCGCATTCAACGACCTCGTATTGCGTGCCAAGCAGAGCCGCGACCTTTTCCTCGTCATGGGACCACCAGGCACCGGCAAGACCTCCTTCGGCATGCTTAACATACTCAAGGAGGAGCTTCTTTCTCCACATTCTTCCATACTTCTACTGTCTTACACTAATCGTGCCGTCGACGAGATATGTTCTAAGCTCTATGCCGAAGGTATCGACTTTATACGACTTGGCAAAGGTGTATCTTGCCCCGACATATACCACTCTCACTTGCTCTCCGAGCGTGTGGCTATGGCTGCAAATGTCGACGAGGTGCGCTCTATAGTAGAAAGTCAGCGCATATATGTCAGTACCACCACGTCGGCATCATCGTCGCAGTCGCTTTTTGCTCTCAAGCGTTTTTCTCTTGCCATTATCGACGAAGCGTCGCAAATCCTCGAACCGCAACTTATGGGTCTGCTATGCGCCACTCAATACGGACAGTGCGCCATAGAGCGTTTTGTAATGATAGGCGACCACAAGCAGCTTCCTGCCGTAGTGTTGCAGAGCGAGGCAGAGAGTAACGTTACAGAACCGTCGCTTCACGCTATATGGCTTACCAATTGTCGCAACTCACTCTTCGAACGCCTCTACAACTGGCTTGGCTCCGACAGCCGTTTTATATATCATCTTAGCAGGCAGGGACGCATGCACCCGCAGGTGGCACAGCTCCCCAACAGCCTCTTCTATGGCAACAAGCTCTCAGCAGCCGGTCTCTCTCATCAACAGCGCGACCTCTCGTTGCACACCACTCAGCCTCCGCACTCCTTGCGGCATATAATTGCCACCAACCGCATACTTTTTTTTAACTGTCCATCCACCGACGACACCGAACGACCTACAAAAGTCAACGACGACGAAGCATCGCTTATAGTGCGTATGGTAGAAGAGATATACAATCTCTACGTCGAAGACAACATCCCATTTAGCGTCAACGACACTATAGGTATTATTGTGCCGTATCGTCATCAGATAGATAACATCTATCAGCGACTGCAACAGACTGGTAACCAGTTGTTCAATAAAATAACCGTCGATACAGTAGAGCGTTTCCAAGGCTCGCAACGTGACATTATTATCTATGGTTTCACTGTTCGCCGTCCTTCGCAACTCTCGTTTCTTACTTCTACACGCTTTATCGACCGCGAAGGTCATCTCATCGATCGCAAGCTTAACGTGGCCATGACGCGTGCTAAAGAGCAGATGTTTTTTGTCGGTAATACCGCACTTTTGTCAGCCGACCCACTCTTTGCCAATGTTATCAATGAGATAAGTGCTTCAATAGTAGAATGATAGAAGTGTATTATTCGTGTTAGAGATTCTATTAAGAAAAATTAAAGTTCATAAGTTGCGGGAAAATAATCCACAAGTTACGGAAAAATAATCCACAAGTTACGGAAAAATAATCCACAATTTACGGAAAAATCAATCCACAAGTTACGGAAAAAAAATCCACAAGTTACGGAAAAATCAATCCACAAGTTACGGAAAAAAAAATCCACAAGTTACGGAAAAATAATCCACAAGTTACGGAAAAATAATCCACAAGTTACGGAAAAATAATCCACAAGTTACGGAAAAATAATCCACAAGTTACGGAAAAGTAATCCACAAGTTACGGAAAAATTTTTCCATAAGTTACGGAAAAATAATCCACAAGTTACGGAAAAATAATCCACAAGTTACGGAAAAATTTTTCCACAAGTTACGGAAAAATAATCCACAAGTTACGGAAAAATAATCCACAAGTTACGGAATTTTTCAAAATTCACTTTGAAAATTAAATGATTTGATGTATCTTTGCATTCGTAAATTAACAAGTAAAAAAAATGTCAAATTTCAAATACAAAACACGTATTGCAGATACAATCTTACAAAGAAAACTTAAGTCATCAGGAGCAGTATTAATGGTGGGACCAAAATGGTGTGGCAAAACAACCACATCAGAACAACAAGCCAAGAGTATAAACTACATTTCGGATCCTATAAACATAAACAAGAATTTGATTCTTGCTGAAACGAACATTAATGCACTTCTTGAAGGTAAAAAACCAATGTTGCTTGATGAGTGGCAGATTATACCTCAATTATGGGATGCTGTGCGTTTTTCTGTTGACCACAGTAAAGGAATCGGGCAATATATTATGACAGGTTCAGCAGTCCCTATCGATGATGAGGAGCAAAAAAAGATTCATCATACAGGTACAGGACGTATTACAACATTAAGAATGTTACCCATGTCGCTATGGGAATCTGGCGATAGCAATGGAGAAGTTAGCTTGCAACATCTTTTTGACAATCCTGGTGCTTCTATATTCAGTGAATCCAACAAGAACATAGAAGATATAGCATTTCTTATTTGTAGAGGAGGATGGCCGATTGCTACTACTTTGGAAAAAAAATACGCTTTAGAAACAGCATTTTCATATTATAAGGCTGTAACAGAAGTCGATATGTCGCAGGTTGATGGTATAAAACGAAGTTCTGTTCGCACCAAAAGACTCATGCGTTCGCTGGCACGTCATCAAGGTACGCAGGTAACCATAGCAGGTATCAAGGCTGATATGGTAGCGAATGATATAGAATCATTGGATGTTGATACTGTATCTTCGTATATAGACGTGTTGAAGAAAATATTTGTTGTTGAAGATATGGAAGCGTGGAATCCAAACTTAAGATCCAAGGCAGCAATCAGGACAAATGATACAAGATATTTTGTTGACCCTTCTATCGCTACTGCTGCACTCGGTGTTGGACCGTCAGATTTGGTTAAAGACCTTAATAGTATGGGGTTGTTTTTCGAGACAATGGCTGTGCGAGATTTAAGAGTCTATGCAGAAGCACTTGATGGAGATGTCTTTCACTACCGCGACAGTAATGGTCTGGAGTGCGACGCTGTCATCCATCTAAGAAATGGTAAATATGGGCTTGTAGAAGTTAAACTTGGCGGTAAAAAACTCATTGCTGAAGGAGCGGAAACATTAAATAAACTTGTCAATGCCATTGATACGAAAAAAATGGAAGCACCTTCTTTCAAAATGATACTTACCGCAGTTGGCAAGCTTGCTTATAAAAGAAAGGACGGAATTTATGTTGTCCCTATCAGTTGCTTGAAGCATTAAAAAGTACACACAACGCAGTCAGTCGTAGACTGTTTAATTCTGTTTAATCGATGCGAGGTACTCCTCATGTAGATGGTAGTACCTCTTCATAAACCATATATATGCCAAAGCCATTATTACTAATGAGCCAGCAAGGTATATCCAGTGCCATGCCAGAGTGTTGGGACAAATAAATATAAACCCCATCGACACTATCAGCTGCAAAGCCATATACAGTAGGCTCACCTTTACATGTCCTATTTTCAGCTCGTTAGCCATAATCTGGTAGGCGTGTTTGCGATGAGCCTCGCCAAGATTTTCGTGCAGCATAATGCGGTGGCAGATAGTCAGCACACCGTCTACGCCATAGACCAAAAGAAACACGAGGTATGTGATATCGCCTTTGGCGATGATAACCCTGCCTAATAGAAACAACAGTATAAAAGCAATGCCTATCGACCCCACGTCGCCGGCAAAGCACTTTGCCTTGCCTTTGGGACGAAAGTTAAACAGGCAGAACACCGCCACCGATAGCATGCATGTATATACAAGGCTACTATCCGTCTTGTCTACCACCGTAGCCAAGGAGGCAAGCACAGCCAAGGCGTATCCAGCGGTAATGCCGTTGATGCCGTCCATAAAGTTGGTGATATTGGTGGCTCCCACATAAACTATGAGAGCCAGCAGAATAAATACACAGCCTAATAAAGCCCCGTACTGAGCAAACCATGTGCTGTTAAACATACCCAGTTCATAGAAGGCCAGCGCTGTTGCTGCAAATTGCACCGAAAGTCGTAGACTGTCGGGTAGGGAATGAATATCATCAACAAAGCTGATGCCAGCCACCATTGTTAAGCCCAACAAGAACCATGGATATTGAAAGCCAAACGATAGATACCATACCCAAGCACCTATCATAAATATAATTCCGCCACCACGTAGCACGACAGTTGAGTGCGAAGACCTCTCGTTCGGC
>JAZRVD010000263.1:0-10453 GCA_045598945.1 Bacteroidales bacterium
TGGCACATAGTGGAATTCGTCGCCCTGCACCACCTCACGCGTAGAGGTAGAGCCGTCGGCATTGGTTATCGTTACCGTCTCGCGACTAAACTCTCCGCCAGGGATAAACCATGTAGCCACGGCAGACAAGAGTATCAAAGCAAAGACGATGACAAAGGTATGTGGTATTTTTTTCATTGCAAAGCAAATAAAACAGTGATTAAAGACTATCAACAGCAGCAAGATAGGTATTGCGATAGCGTGGATCTTGCGACACATCAGCACCAAACCACGAAGGTGGCTCAAACATCATAGCCTCCTCCTCGCTATCAAACTCCACCTCCACAAGCATCAATCCTTCGTGGCAACCATGAAAGACATCAACCTCTGCCACCAAGCCTTTGTAGCGTATATCGCCCTCGCTCTCGCAAAGGTCGATACGATAGCGCGTCTTGCTCACCTCGCCGGCATCGCTTTTGGCTTTTAGGTGAGCATACGCCTGCGGAGAGAGGTCAAACTCCTCCTCTCTATTGCACAAAGCTGTAGACTGCTGATGCTTGGCACGCTCTTTGACAGTAAGAATATAACTGTCGTCGACACGACGTATACGCACCGTTGGCGAAGTGCATAGATATGACTGTTCCAACTCATTATGCGGCCAACGGTCTATATTGCATGGCAGGGCATCAAGCAAATATTTACGTTCTATTTCCATAATATATATATCTTTGCAAACAGATATTGCCATTTAGACTTTCAAACAACAATATATTTTAATAATGACAGCGACAATATTTCAAATTATTGCGTATCTTTGCCACGATGATTTATTTTCGTTTCCATGCAATTAAGATAACTACGCATGCATGGTACAGATTTCATAAACATTGCAAAGATACAACAAATATTTAATACTGACAATCAAATAATTAATATTTTCATAGAGGTTGATTCAAACATGATAGCGATATGCACATCGAAAGCGAAAAGATAGTTGCGAATAGAATAACTGCGTTAATTGCCATTAAACAATATAAAAATATATAATTATGAAAGCTAAGAAGTTGTTTTTCAAAGAATGCCACCTTGCCGGCCGCCAATATCATGATGCCGATGAAGTATGGGAAGAGCTCCATGTAGGTACGTTGCTGAAGTTGGAAAGAGATTATGACAATCGTTATGACAAAAAAGCTGTAGCGGTTGTTTACGAGAGTGGAGCAGAAGAATATCTCCTTGGATATATTCCAGCCAATGAAAATGAAGTTATTGCACAGCTGCTTGAAATGGGCTGGGAGAATGTGTTTGAGTGCCGTATTTCCAAAATTTCGCCAGAGGCTCACTACGAAAATCAGATTCGCATGATAATTCGTATCAAGAGAAACGAGAAAGAAGACGTAAAAACAGAATAATTGACAACAAACTGACATATTAACACACTCGACTTAGGAAACAACCACCCAAAATATGGATATGACTGGCAAAAAGAAAAGCGAGCTGCTTAGAAAAATATACAAAAATATAGCCGAACTGAACGACATCAAATACAATCAAAAAGATTGTTACCATAATGTAGGATGCATAGATTCTTGCCAAAGTAGCTACACAGAGGCTGACAACCTTATGAGCGAGCTAAAAAAAAGAGAAGCGGCGGGCTGTACTATTCATATCGACACAGAAAGTTTGATAGACCTTTTGTATCTGACTGGTGCTATGGATGATGAAGAGGTAGACGACGAAGAGTTATACGATAAAGATATAGACGACGAAGAATTAGACGATGAAGATATAGACGACGAAGAGTTAGACGATGAAGATATAGACGACGAAGAATTGGATGACGAAGAATTGGATGACGAAGAGTTAGACGACAAAAAGATCAACGATGATGAAAAAAAGGAAGATGAGAGTGTGCCGATAGATATAGATATGGAGAATTGTCCCGAATTACAATTTGAAATAATACGATTAGATGAGACCAATATTGATTTACTTAAAGAAAACTAAGCAAAAGAGTAGAAACATGAAAAAATAGTCGAAAATGTAATGCAGGACTAAAAAAATGACAGATAACAAGATTTATTTTTTGCAGAATTGAGTTAGGACTAATGTAAATTATGGTTAATAAAAAAGCCTTGAAATATAAATGTGTATTTCAAGGCTTTTTTTGTTATTCAAGTAACAGTATTACTTATTGTTGACGAGCCAGTTGGTAACATTGCGTTCTATACGGGCTGCCACGTCGTCGCAGCTGTCTGCCTTCTGGAACTTCTCGCCAATGATATGCTCGTATAGTTCAACATAACGGTCGGTGATGCTGGCAACGATGGCATCGGTCATCTCTGGCACCTGCTGTCCTTCTTTGCCTTGGAAACCGTTGTCCATAAGCCACTCGCGGACAAACTCCTTGGAGAGCTGACGCTGATGCTCGCCATTCTTCAAACGCTCTTCGTAGCCCTCGGCATAGAAATAGCGGCTGCTGTCGGGAGTATGTATCTCATCGATAAGATATATCTTGCCATCGCATTTGCCAAACTCGTATTTTGTATCGACAAGTATCAAGCCTTTGGAGGCTGCTATCTCGGTGCCACGCTGAAAGAGTGCAAGAGCATAACGTTCAAGCTGGTCGTAGTCCTCGCGACTTACCAAGCCAGTGCGTATAATCTCCTCACGGCTGATATTCTCATCATGACCTTCGTCGGCCTTGGTTGTTGGGGTTACAATAGGCGTAGGGAACTTTTGGTTTTCTACCATGCCTTCTGGCAGTTGCACACCGCAGAGGGTGCGAGCGCCTGCCTTGTATTCGCGCCATGCACTGCCAGCGAGATAGCCGCGCACAATCATCTCTACACGAAAGCCCTCGCATTTCAATCCAACAGTAACCATAGGGTCTGGAGTGGCTATCTTCCAGTTGGGGACAATGTCGGCTGTTGCATCGAGAAACTTGGCTGCTATCTGGTTTAGCACCTGTCCTTTGTAGGGTATGCCTTTAGGCAGTACAACGTCGAAGGCTGAGATACGGTCGCTGACGACCATAGCCATATACTTGTCATCGATATTGTAGACATCACGCACTTTGCCTACATAAAGACTTTTTTGTTTAGGAAAATTGAAAGATGTTTTGGTTATAGCTTGCATAATAATACAAAAAAAATGATTTCTTTTATTTTAGCATTGATTTGCTTCCTTTGCGAAATAGTATAAATATTTCTTTATTCTTCGTCGAGGTGCATAGCAAAGAATGTGAAATTGACACGGCCGTAAGACCTATGCTGCCAGAAATGGGGATGAGATTCAAAACTGTAATCGGCAGGATGCTCAAGAATAAAGACACCATCGTTGTCGTCGAGCAGACCGGAGGCAAGCACAAGGTCGGGCAGCTTGTCAAGGTCGTCAAGAGCGTAAGGGGGGTCGGCAAATGCTATCTGAAACTTACGGTTGGCGCGTTTGAGAAGGTCGAAGACATCGGCGCGCACCACATGGATATTGTTGATGTCGAGCTGCTTGGCGACACTCTTTATATAGTCAGTGCATTGCACATTGATGTCAATAGAGGTAACTTGCCGCACACCACGCGAAAGAAACTCTATAGATACTGCACCTGTACCAGCAAAGAGATCGATGACATCGCACTCGTCATAGTCTACATAGTTGTTGAGAATATTGAACAGACTTTCGCGAGCCATATCGGTAGTTGGTCTGACAGGCAACGATGTAGGCGGATTGAGACGACGACCTTTGTATTTTCCAGCAATGATACGCACGATAAAATAGATAAAAAAATGCTAATACTGCATGCCTAAGGTGATGACATGCTGATAGGTATGCAGATGTTGAAATTCGGGTATGGCAAAACGCATAGGCACACCGTTGAAGAGCGAGACCTTTGGGAAGAATTTACGCATAGCTGCATAATCCTCTCTACCCACAATGCCACAAAGTTTCAACTCGGTATCGTCTTGTTCGATAGCAAGGGTTTTCATCACCTCAATGGCACGATAGAGACGCTCGTCGGCGTTGTGGACGACATAGGTAGTGCTCAATAGCAACTTGCCGTTGTTGGCAACAGCAAAGTCGCAATAATCTTGACGCTGATGCATGACAATGACAGGATGCGATTCGGAGTCGAACATAAGTTGCGAGGAGACAAGTACCTGATGCTGTGAATGCACATCGATACCAGGCAACACAATCTTGAAAGCAGTAACAATATTATTGTCGGCGACAAAGACATTGCATGCTCCAAGTACATCGCTATGCGAGGTGAAAAGAGCGCTGCCCATAGGCAAGGCACTGACGGTGCCAAGATAGTCGCGCTCGTGGTCGGGGTCGAAGAGTGCATCAGGTATCCAGACCGACTGCGACACAGGAACAAAAAGATCCATGGTGTCGAAATCGAATGGCGAGATATGCAAGGCTACACAACAATCTTTTATCAGTGCTGTAAGTTGAACCATAGGTTGGTTGAAGTCGCACTCCACCTCGCCAAAGGTAAGCAAGAGGTTTTGGATTGTACGTCTCGAAAAAGAAAATCCATTTGGCGTTAGACAAATGGATAATCTTTTGCTGTATGACGCCATCTCTTTCTCTGTATTAATCAAAGAAGTGATGCGGTATGACATAAATTATGAATAAAGAAGGATAAATAAAAAAAATTATTCAAAGTTACCATCAACGATAGACTGTGTCATGTCGCCGACTTTCCAACCAGGATAGCGGTCGATGCGCTCAAGCTCTGCAATCTTATTGATGACAAGCTGATGGTCGAGGTCTTTCAGCAGGTCGACAAAATCGACAGAACATTCAAAGACAGGAACAGTGAAACCGCTTTTTTCAATAGAGCCAGCTTGAAGCTTGAACTCATACTTGGTGTCTTTTGGGAAAGGCACATATCTTACATTCTGCAACTTGGTGCGCATCTCCTCGGTAAGCTCGATGGTCTCTTGATTTTTTAGCTTTCCTTCTGGATCGAGATATGCAAACTTTCCATCTTGGAGATACTGAACGATAGCGTTTGCCTTGACCTCCTTGCGGACGATATAACCTTTGCGGATAGCCTCAAGCTCTGGCACATCATTGATGTCGACATCGGCAGGGATAGCAGCAGTATTGATAGTTTTGCTGACAACGCTCATACCATCTTCATTGATCAAACGGTTGATAAGGGTGTCGAAATCGCCACAATAAGTGCCATAAGATGCTTTGTAAGCCTCTTCGAGAGTACGTATAGCCTTAAGTTTTTCGGCACAAGCCATACGACGATGGTTATACTCATTGTCGAATCTTACTGGCTCCATAATGCTGAGATACAGCCAAATACCCAAACCAACAATGACAAGGGCAAGAACGATTTGAATGATTGTTTTTTTCATTATAATAATTATTATTTTCTAAATTCTGCTATACTTTTGGAAATGCAAAAATACAATTTTTTTTTTATATTATAATGTCGGCGTTGTTTTTTCATACAACATCATAATCATTATTGAAATTTGTCGGCATTGATGACAAGATGACGCAGCACCACATGGCAGTCAGTATGAGTGCGAAGATAGTCTGCCATCTGTTCGGCACAGTAGACAGAGCGATGCTGTCCGCCGGTGCAGCCAAATGACACCATAAGATGTGCAAAATGACGCTCGGTATAGCACTTTACCGACTGCATGACAATATGCTGCGCATTGACAAGGAAGTCGCGGATGGCTTGTTTGTCAGCAAAGAAGGCGATAATGTCCGCATCACGTCCTGTAGAGTTTCGATACTGAGGGTAACGTCCTGGGTTGGGCAAGGCACGACAGTCGAAAACATGTCCGCCACCATTGCCTGAGTCGTCGACAGGCAACTGACGCTTGTAGGAGAAGCTACACACGGTAACGGTAAGGGTATCGGCAAGGGTGAGCGATAGCGGCAATGTGGTAGCCATAGGTAATAGTGTAATGGCTTTAAGTACTTGTGTAAGATGCGGCAGAGACAGTGGCAGAGGATGGCTCTCGACCACATAACGAAGATTGGCCAATGCAGCAGGAATACTTTTCAAGAAAGAGTCTTTATGCTGATAATAGCCACGATAGCCGTAAGCTCCCAATGCTTGCATCAGACGTATAAGTACATAGCCGTAATAGCGCTGTGCAAAAGCATCTGCATCTATACTTTTTTTTTCAAGATGCGGCCTCATGACATTTAGATAGTGCTGCCACAGTTGCTGACGCAACGGCATAGACAAGGTGCATTTGGAGCTGAAGAGCAAGCTTGCCACATCGTATTGCGGCGCCCCCTGTCTGCCACCCTGGAAGTCGATGAACGAAAGACTGCCATCATCGGAGCACATTATATTGCGTGTCTGGAAGTCGCGATAGATAAAGAAAGAGCAATCCTCGTTGAGCAGATAGTCCATAAAGTGCTGGAAATCGTCTTCGAGCAGCTGCTCGTCGAAGGCGACATCAGACAGTTTAAGAAAATAGTATTTGAAATAGTTGAGATCCCATTGCATCGACTGCCTGTCGAAAGCGGCACGGGGATATGACATAGAAAAATCGGCATCGGCACCCATAGTCTGGAAAAGGACAAGGTTGTCGAGTGTCTTGGCGTAGAGGTCCACCTCGTAGGTACCGCCACTAACAGCCTTGCGGCGAAGGTCATAGAGATGCTCATAAAGAGTGGTATTGCCAAGATCTTGTTGAAGGTAGGCTGTTCCATCGTCGCTAACCTTGTAGATTTCAGGCACGGCAAGACCACGCTCACGAAAGAAGCGAGCATAGTAGACAAACGCCATGTTTTCGCGCACGTCGTCGTTGACACATGCCACGCAATGATGCGTAGCACCTGTCATACGATAGTAGCGACGTGCCGACCCATTGGCCGCCATAGGCTGCTGAGAGAGACACGGCTCGCCAGCCCATGACGCAAAGAGATGTTGCAACATAACGCAGTATAAAATAGCTGACTATTGTCTTGTTGTCTCGACGTTTTCGTTTTTCTTCAGCTCGTCGATCATGCGGCATGTACCTGAGAACTTGGCACCCGGTTCGATTGAGAGGCGATTGATAAGAATGTCGCCACGAACAGAGGATGTAGAATAGAGAGAGAGCAATTCCTTGACAGAGATATTGCCTATAACATTGCCAATGATATTAGCGTTTTGACATACGACGTTGCCTTCTATGCAACCTGCTTCTCCAACGACAAGCTTTCCTGTGAGCTTGATATTACCCTTCAAATAGCCATCTAAACGAAAATCACCATTTGCCTCAACATTACCTGTGATAACAGACCCCGCAGTAATATTGTTGATGGGGGAGTTTTCAATTTCTACTTTTGCCATAACTATAAAATATTTGCTATTAATTATTGTTATTTTTTTTTATTTATCTTCCTCAGATTTGTTGATATAGTAACGATTGAAAAATTCGAGATAAGCCTCTACGTTTTTGCGATTGTAGAATGTTGTATAGTTTTGGGTAGAGATAACAAAGGTAGTGTAGTCAAGAGCGTTGTATTTACGAAGAGGGCTGTCGTCGAGTTTAAGGTGGTCGAGATACTGCATAGCCTCCTTGGCATTCTTGAAACGATGAATAGTAAGCATCTGGTGGTTTTCGTCGAACATGAGAGGATTGACACGATAGCCAGAATTGGAATAATAGAGGAGATTGAAGTCGGTAAGCTTGATTTGCAAATCGGTAGCACGGATATTCTTTTCGTCGACAAGGACAATGACGTAGTGCTGCATACCTTCGCGATAGCGGAATAGCTGGGCTTCGGCAGATAGAGGCTCCTCTTCTGGCTGCTCCGGCTCCAAAGCGGCGACAGGCTTGTTTTGTGCTGCTGCCTCTTCTTCTGGCGTTATCTCTTCGTCAACCTTTTCTGGCTCTACAGGAGAGCCTACGCCGCCACGGCGTATGAGTGCAAGCTGCTGCTGTACAGGAGGCACTATGCTATCGGCAGAAGGCACCGAGGCGAGGATAGCCTCGAATGTAGCTACAGCCTTGTCGGTCATATTGATACGGACATACGACATAGCTTCCCAGTAGTGAAATTTAGGCAGCATCTTATTGTCGGGATATTCGGAGGCAATGACCTGAGCCTGGTTGATAACATCCTTATAGCGATGACGCCGATAGGCGGTATATAGGTCGTCGTACTCGTTGCGCAGCAGCTGGTCGCGTTTGGCAATCTCCTTGAAATAGTTTTCGTCGCGAATAAGGTTGGCGTAGTCGCTGTCGGGGAAGCCCATCAGCACCATGTCGCGGTAGTAGTTGGAATTAGGTGTATTGCCTTGTTTGTCGTAGAGTTTGTAGAGCATATAGAAAGCCTGCACAATCTCGTCGTAGTCGGGGTATTCGTTGGCGAGACGCAGGTAACATTCTATTGCCTTGTCGACATTCATGATGCCGTCATAGTAGAGGTAGGCGGCATTGAGCAAGGCGTCGGCGGTGACAAGACGCATAGAGTCGCGCTGTTGAGGAGTAGACGGTAGGTCCTTCTCGTAATAGGCTATACTCTTGGGGTCATTGACATTGCCCTTGTTGGCAGGCTTGTCGGCAATGCTGTCGGAGGACTGGTCGACGGTGTCAGCAACCTCTTGCGAGTCGTCGTTGGTAGCATACATAGAAGATAAACCGCCCATACTGCCTATCTTCGACATACACCAGTAGTCGTCGAGAGCACGCATGCCCCAACGTTGTTTGAAGGTCTCCATGCCCTTCTGCACGTTGTTGGCATTATAAAAATACCAGTCGCCTTTGAGTGTGTTGCTCTGTGCTTGAACGTCTTGCGTATACTGGGCTATAAGCTCGCGTTCCTTGGCTTCTTCCTCTTCGCGAGTCTTTTTTTCTATAAGGCCTTTGATGTGTGCCTCGCGGTCGGCAGGCGACATGTCAGCCACTCGAAAAAGGCTGTCGTTGCGGTCGATAAGACGTGTATTCTTGGCAAGCTCTGTGAGAAAATCGTACCGTACCTTGATGTCGGCATAGCCTGGATAGTTGTTTTTGATAATCTGCATGGCTGTGTCGTAGTAAAGCTGAGCGGCATCATAGTTCTCGAAATAATCATAGTACACCTCACCTGTCTTGATAGCCGACTTGGCTTTCTGCTGCTGGTTGGCCGTAGAGACCGCCACCGACATGCGATAGTTGTCTATGGCCTTGTCGTACTTCTGCACAGCCATAAACATCTCACCTTTGGCATAGTATATCTGGTCGTGATACTCTTTGTTTTTTGCGTCTTTGAGCATCTTGTTGAGGTCGCGTTCAAGCTTGTCGAGATTGCCAAACTTGATATCAGCACAAGAAGCTTGACTAATACGAGCGTTGAACTCCATGACATACTCTGGATGATAGCCCAGACACTGCTCGTAATATTTAGAAGCTACGCTGCGCTTGTCGAGTTTCTGATATATCTGTCCTAAGATGAAGTTGAGGCGAGCCTTGGTTTCGCGGTCGGAAGTTACCTCCAGAGCCTTCTTTATATACTGCACCGTTTTCTTGTACTTTTCTTGCGGCAAGGTGCTTTCTGCCATGGCAAGATAGAGTTTTTCGCTCAACTTGCGAGTGAAGTTGCCTTTGCCAAGAGCCACCACCAATAGGTCAAGAGCCGACTCTGCCTCTACATACATCTCGTCAGCAGTATAGCAGCGTGCCTGCAATATGGCGGCCTCGTCGGCGGCACGCGACCCAGTATACTGGTTGACCATCATGCGGCAGGTGCTGCCAGCGGTAACATAGTCTTGCTTGTAAAACGAGGCGTAGGCTGTAAGAAGATAGCACTCTGGCACATACGGCACATGTTCCTCGCCTTTGACATAGATGCTGTGCTTCTTGATACCCTTGACGCCCTTTTCCATAGCCCTGTCCATCTGCGGGAATACCGCCATAGCCTCATTAGACGTGGGCTGCTTGTATACCGAGAGTATCTGAGTATAGTCGTCAACGACATTGTCGTTGAGCATTGCCACACCTTCTTTGAGACTCTCGTTGCCATTCCACCACACGTTGTAGTGCGCTGTGGTGTTGTGGTACTTGACGTTAGCCCACTTCGCCTTCTTAGTGGAACACGAAGCAGCCAGCAACGTCAAGCAGACAATACATATTATGAATCTCAAACGAGCGATAGAGCAACAAGTATTGAAGATTTACACATTGAAACGGAAGTGCATAATGTCGCCATCTTGCACCACATAGTCTTTACCTTCGACAGCTATCTTGCCGGCCTCACGACATTTGGCCTCGCTGCCAAGGGTTACATAGTCGTCGTATTTTATCACCTCGGCACGTATAAATCCGCGTTCGAAGTCGCTATGTATGATACCTGCAGTCTGAGGAGCCTTCATGCCCTTTTTGAAAGTCCATGCGCGGCACTCTTTGGGTCCGGCAGTAAGGAAAGTCTGCAAGTTAAGCAGCTTGTACGCTGCTTTGATAAGGCGACCTACACCCGACTCCTTGAGACCAAGGTCTTCGAGAAACATCTGTTTTTCTTCGTATGT
>JAZRVD010000264.1:0-12044 GCA_045598945.1 Bacteroidales bacterium
GATTATTTTTCGATTCCCCCAAAATAGGTAATTTAGGACAATTTGGGGGATTTTTTGTTTTACAATGCAAAGATACAACTTTTTTATAACATTGGCAATCAGAAAATTAAAATAATTTTATTCAATTAGCGACATTCCCTATTTAGCGAGCAGTAATGATTTTGCGATTTGTCGGACAGTAATAATTTTGTGTTTAACCCCCCAACGGGGCAACAGGTCTTCAGCCCAGGGCAACACCCTGGGGTATTATCGCCCGTCCCCTCTCGCACTGTAAGGGCAAAAGCACTATTCACATTTGTTTTTTACACAATACAAGTATAGCTTAATTTCTTACTATTAAGAAATTAAGCTATACTATTTGTGGTTTATCGGATAGTGTTAATAGCTATATAAGGCTTTTCAACTATCTGTCTTTTTTCTCTACTTTCGTTGTTGGGTGGCTGATGCTTTCGCGCATGTCGGTGTCTGCCTGGATGTTCTTCATGCGGTAGTAGTCCATGATGCCTAAGTTGCCGTTGCGGAATGCTTCTGCCATAGCCAATGGCACTTCGGCTTCTGCTTCGATAACGCGTGCACGTGCTTCTTGTGCTTTGGCTTTCATCTCTTGCTCTGATGCTACTGCCATTGCTCTGCGCTCTTCTGCTTTGGCTTGGGCTATGTTCTTGTCTGCATTGGCTTGGTCCATCTGCAACTGAGCGCCGATGTTCTTTCCAACATCGATGTCGGCGATGTCGATGGAGAGTATCTCAAAGGCTGTGCCACTATCCAAACCTTTGGTAAGCACCAGCTTGGATATGCTGTCAGGATTTTCAAGCACCTGCTTGTGGGTCGATGCCGAGCCAATAGAGGTTACTATGCCTTCGCCTACGCGGGCAAGTATGGTCTCTTCGCCAGCACCGCCAACGAGCTGTTTGATGTTGGTACGCACGGTAACGCGTGCTTTGGCTATCAGCTGGATGCCGTCTTTGGCAACAGCGGCTACCGGGGGAGTGTCGATGACTTTGGGATTGACGGAGGTCTGTACGGCTTTCAGCACGTCGCGGCCAGCAAGGTCGATGGCGGTGGCTGTCTTGAAGTCAAGGTTGATGTTGGCTTTGTCGGCAGAGATGAGCGCGTTGACGACAGAGTTCACGCGTCCGCCGGCGAGATAGTGCGCCTCAAGCTCGTTTTGCGAGAGTTTCAGTCCTGCTTTGGTGGCGGAAATCATGTTGCTTACGATGACTGTAGGCGGTACCTTGCGGAAACGCATGAATACAAGTTGTACTAAGGAGATATGCGCTCCTGACACCAATGCCTGGAACCACAGTCCGATAGGGAAAAGGTAAAGGAATAACACCAATAGAATGATGCATACAATTACTGTTACAGTTACTTCCATTTTTGTAATTTTTTGTTGGTTAGTATTATTGCTCTATTTCTTTAACATCAATACGATAGCCTTCTATGGCTACTATCTCTATATCTTTGTTGGGGTCGATAAAATTGTTGATGGCATGCACTTCGTACAGCTCACCGTTAAACGACGCTTTGCCAGTTGGTACAAGACGCGCTATAGTCTTTCCTTGCATGCCTATGGACAGCTGTTGTTCGTTGATTTGGTTCACCTTGCTGTCTGACTCCTCATGTAGACTGAATTTCTTCCATGTCTTTGTCTTTAGCATGATGCAGAGCAAAATCACACACAACACTATGGACCCTATTAGCACTATGTTGCCCGCCGTCGTCCCGTAGAGTCCGTATGTTTGAAACACGCCAAAGCCTAACAGCAGTGCTCCGAATATGCCGGCTATGCCTCCTGGCAGTGCTACCATTTCGAGCGTCAGCAATATCAGTCCTATTGCAATGGTGATGATTAGCATGGTTAGTGACATTGTGTCCTCCTTTGTTGGTTGATAATTGTTTTTTATGTTGATTTATTTTACTATTTCGCTGCTAAGCTGTTTCTGTATCAAGGCGGTGTGCATGGGTAGCAGTGTCTCGTAGCTGCCCGTTTTCACCACGCATTTGCCGTTGCAGTGTATCAATATGGCGCACTGCTCGGCTTGGTCTGTTGTATGACGGCATATCCTCACCAGTGCGTTTATCACATAGTCGAATGTGTGTACATCGTCGTTGTGCAATACCAAGCGGCACCCTTCGTCTTCCAGTACGCAGGTCTCCGATTGTGTCTCTTCTTGTCTTTTGTATTCTTCCATGGATAGCCTTGTGTTAGTTTTTCTCAATAAGTGCAACGGCCTGTGCCGATATTCCCTCTTCTCGCCCTTCAAAGCCCAGATGTTCTGTCGTTGTTGCTTTTACTGACACTTGGTCAATGTCTATTTGCATGGTGTCGGCAAGCGTCTGCCTCATTGTCATTATGTGAGGCATCAGCTTGGGATGTTGGGCTGCCACTATGCTGTCGACGTTTTCTATACGGTAGCCATGAGTGGACAATAGCTCGCATACATGGCGGAGCAGCTTCTTGCTGTCTATGCCTTTGTAGCGTATATCGCTGTCGGGGAAATGCTGCCCTATGTCGCCCATGGCTGCAGCACCTAACAGTGCATCACATATTGCGTGTATCAATACGTCGGCGTCGCTGTGTCCTACCAGCCCCTTGCTGTGCGCTATCTGTATGCCTCCAAGCCATAGCGGAATCCCTTCGCGTAGCTGGTGTACGTCATAGCCTAATCCTACTCTCATGATGCTTTTTTATTCGTTGTCTTTGCCAAAGTCAATGGTGAGGGATATGCGTATGGTGTTGGATAGTGGGTTGGTGCTGAATTTGCTGACAGGCACAAGGTAGGAGAGGTCGAAGGTGAAGGCACTGTAGCGTATGCCGGCACCTACGGTGAAGTATTTTCTGCCACCTTTGTTGTTGTTCTCGTAGAAATAGCCAAGACGTCCGGCAAAGGTCTTGTTGTACCAATATTCCACACCCGCCGATATCTGCAACTCTTGCAACTTTTCGCTAAATCCGCCGGGCGCGTCGTAGAGCGATTCAATGGCTCCTTGTATCGACCCTTTCTGGGTGTATTCTATGTAGCGTTTGGTGTAGTCATAGTCGCTTTCATCGTCCTCTTGTACAGGTGGGGTGGCGACAAGCAGCTTGTTGATGTCGAGCATCACGTTGAACTGGTTGTATTCGTCTATGTCTTTTGTATATCTGCCGCCGATACGCAGGTTGGCAGGCAGAAACTCTTTCTTGGTGTCGTCGTCGGAATACGACAGCTTGGCACCCAGGTTGCTTGCCATCAAGCCTAATGCCACCTCTTGTCCTTTCTCCAAGGGCTGCTCAAAATATAGTCCGATGTCTGCCGCAAGGCTGTTGGCGGCTTTGGTGGTCTGGTTCTGAACGTCTTGGCCATTGGTGAGGTCGGAGTGGTTGAGTCGTCCGGTAGCGCCAATGGAGAGGTTGTCGCTGATGCGCATGGCGTAGGTGAGGTCGACGGCGAACTCGTTGGGGTGCATGTCGCCGAGGCTGTTGCCAAACTCGTCGGTGCTTTGTATCTCGCCCAATGAGAAATAGGTAAGGGAGGCTGCCAACGTCCCTCGTTTGTTGAGTTTGTAGTAGCCTCCCAGATAGAGTAGGTTCATATCGCTGATGCCGAGGTTGCGCAGCCACGGCGTGTAGGTAGTGCTTATGCCTACGTTTTTGTCGATAAATGCAAACTTTGCATTATTCCAGTGTGCGGAATATGCGTCGGCTTTGGTGGCGGCGCCTACGTCGCCCATACCGCCAGCGCGTGCGTCAGGGGCTATGAGCAGGATGGGCATGCCGGTGGATATGTAATTCTTTTGCTGACCGGTCTCGTTGGTCTGTGCTTTGATGGGTGCAAATCCGCTTATGGCGGCTATCAGCAGTGCTGAGGCTATAATCTTTGTGTGTTTCATCGTAGCATTAAAAACGTATTTTGTTGTATATTATTGTATCTTTATAATTTTTGTAGCAAAGGTCTGTTGCTCGCCGCTGTTTGTTGTTACAGTTAGCCGTGATATATATATGCCTTTGCCTTGCTGTACGCCTGCGTCGTTGCTGAAATCCCATCGTATGGGACCTATCACATAGCCTTCTGGCGAGATGCTTGGGTGCAGCGTCCTTATCTTCTTGCCGTAGGTGTTGTATATCTCTATGGTCGCCGCCGTAACGCTTTTGTTATGTTCGGCTCGCAGTGTTACGGCCTCTGTCGTTGGGTTGGGGTAGGCTGTGTAGTTGCTTACAGTCTCCTCTTCTCCGTTTGCTACATCAAATTGTATGGTGGCGCTACCCGAATAGTTGTAGATGTTCCATGCTTTCAGAGTGAGTGTGTGCCTGCCGTTGCTCAGGTTGCTGAGCTGGTAGCGTATTGTCCCGCATCGGCTGTTGTCGGCAGATGGCTCGTAAAGGTCGTTGAGGACTACGAGGCTGTTGGCGTTGTTGTCGAGTATGGCCGTGATGTCGTGCCCCAGTCCGCTGCCTATGGAGTTGATGCCCACGCTGTCGCTAAGGTAGGCTATAAGTATGGGATTTTCATCGGTTGTGCCACCGTTGCGGAACGTGCTGTCGTTGATGTACAGCTGTATGTGCGGGTGAAACTCTGCTATTGCAGCTGTAGTGTCAAATCCGCCGAAGTACACGTTGGTGTAGCTGCCTATTGCGTCTTCGCCATTCTCGTTGCTGGCGTAGTGGCTCAGCTTACCTTGTCCGTAGGTGTAGGCCACGTCGCGTGGCACCACGAAACTGTAGGTGAATTTTCCGTCAGATACCGTCGTACTGCCTTTGTAGAGTATATTTTTTTGCTGTCTGAATTTTACGCTGGCGTCTTCGTTGTCGTTGGAGAGGGTCTGCGATGTGGTCTCGCGGTCGAAGACTGTCGCGTATAGCTTGCCGTCAAAAGGCTGTGGCACCCCATTGTGCCTTATCTCGCCTGTGATGGTAACGGTGGATAATGCTGTGGCGCTGTCGGCCATGTCCTCTTGTACCTTTTTCTCGTTTACGCTGGTAACCACGATCTCTTGCTGGGGAATGGACAGGGGGAGGGCTGGGTCGCCAAGTAGTGTGATGCTATGAGATACCTTTGTCCTGTTCTTGGCCGCTGTAAGTGCGTCGCCTGCCCTGGTGCCTTGCGTCAAGAGCTTGACACACAGGTCGGTGTTGAAGCGCTCTATGTGGTTGATAGGCCGTGAGGCGGATATCACGCCTATGGCTCCTCCGTCGGCGTGCAGAAACAACTCGGCGCCGCTGACCCCTTTGGGCTTGTCGTATTTGCCAAAGGTGCATGTACTTGTTACCACAAAGGCGGGTCTGCCGATATTGGCGTATCCGCTGATGTCGGTAGACGAGATGTAACGCTCTGTGCCTATATACTGCATCGAGCCGTGTCCTATGTAGTTCAGCAGCAGGCAACCGTAGTCCATCCTCTTTTTCAGTGCGTTGTTGGCGTCGGGGTAGTACGACCCTATGGCGCCTGTCTGCTCTACGTATGCGTCGGCGTATATCCTGTCTATTGTATATATGTTGCTTAGTGCTTTGATGTTGTTGGCGAGATCTTCGGCCGAGTGGGTGAAGAGAGTGTCGCTTTTCGACGAGGGGTCGGCGTCGTCGGCGAGCAGTGCCACATAGCTGCGCCAGTCGCCTCGGCTGTCGGCATCTTGAAGGTCTTTTTTGTTTAGGTAGTCTTTTATTTTTGACACAAGATGACGCGCCTCCTCGATGTTGCGTGCGGGAATACGCCCTATGCTTATGTCTAAGTCGTCCCCACTGTTCGTGCCGTTTTCATTCATGTCGAGGTATCCCATCATGTCGTCGCAGCCGTAAGAACCGCTTTCGGTAAATGAGTCTTCCGATTCGTAGGTTACTATCGTCGTCTCGCTGTTGCCCTCTATGTCTCTGTTGTCGTAGCTTCCTTTGCCAAAGAGGGTCAGGTATTTCACGCCATCGCGTTGGTGCAGCATGCGCAGAAACAGGCGTATGGCCATGGGGTCTTGTCTCCCCGATGAAAATTCGTTGTATATCTCTTGTGGCGTTACTGTGGCTGTCGTCATGTTGTCATAGATGGCATGCATCCCGGCAAGCTCTTCTGCCTCAGCCCTATAGTTGGGGTGGGCAACTACAACATAGTCTACGCCTTGTAGCTTGTGCAGGTCTTGACATTCTTGCGATTCTATCTTTTCGATGGTGTTGAAGGTGTTGTCGAATACAGCTATCTTGTGGTTGCCGTTGCCGTGCAGGGAGAATGTCTTTTTGTCACCCTCGTTGTTCCCTGCTATGATGCTTACGCCGTAAATGTCGCTAATATCCCATATTGTTGGAGCGCCATTGTAGGCAAGCTCGTATATGCTGCCATTCTCTGCTGGGTCGAGACGGTATATCCTCTGTCCGCCACTGTAGCTCAGCGCGGCACTGTGGGTTATCTCTACAAAGTCGAGGTAGCCGTTGGCGTGGCTGTTGCTCGGCAGGTATTTTATTTGTACATCAACATTTTTGCTTCCATTGCTGACAAACTTGCTGCTATATATGTAGTGTCCGGTCGAGCCTGTAAAATACTGTTGCACTTCGTTGCCGTTGATGGCGATGCTCATTCTGGCACTGGCGTCTTCCATGTTGGCAAAGCCGTAGCGGACGTACATTGGTGTGTTTTTGGGCGCACCGTCGGTATTTATTGTTATCGTCCTGGTGTTGACAGATGCGTTAAACTGCTCGCCTACATATTTTCTTCCACTCTCGTATGGATTAACAAGGTCGTTCTCGTGGTAGGCCACCGCAGTGTATGTCGTTATTCGTCCGCCGGCGCCTACCTCTGATGAGGTGCTGATACGATATGGGGTCTTGTCGTCGATGCGCAGGTAGCAGTATTGACGGCTGCTGTAGGCGTTGCGTATATGCATGTATCGCGATGTGGAGGCTTGATATTTCCATGTGTCGGCACCCTCGCTGTAAAAGAGTATGTAGTCGCTGCCGTCGAAGAGCCCGTTGCCGTTGGCGTCGTTTGCATAAACAGGGTAGGGCTTGAGGTCGTTCTCGTCGTTGGCGCCGTTGGTCTCGCTCAGCATTCCACCGTGCAGACCGTATATGTTGATTGCGTCGATACGAGGCGCCGATGCTGTCGGTAGCTCTTTGGCTGTGAGCTTGTAGATGCCCTCGTCGGCTATCGTCAGCTTGTACCATTTACCGCTGCTCAATACAGAGTGCTCTGCAAATTGCTGCCCTTTTACATTTATTGAAATAACAAGTGTTACTATTACGGATAGTATATGCGTATATCTCATATTATTATAGACGTTATATTGAAGGATGTGTAGGGGGGATTGCGTTTGCCGTTGTACTGTGCTATGTAGGTTCGCTATAGCTATAGATGAGGATGGAGTGATAATGGCGATAATATTGTGTTGTAATATAACACTGTAATAAAAAAAATATTGTTTCGTAACAAAAAAACATGCTTTTCCGTAAAAGTATAAAACATCTCAGTTATAACAGCACATCTTGTTGGAAAAACATAAAAAAACGATTTTTTTCTACACTGTTTTCATTGTTTTGACAGCAAACCATCGCAATAATGTATTTTGTAAGGTTTTGATATTTTGCAACTTAAAAAAATATTTTCGATAAATTATAATTGTTCAATAAAAAAATCGTAATATTGCGGTTCAAATTATGGTGTGCTATACACTTTGAATACTATGAAGAAATTACTGAAACGTATCGCTTTAATCTGCTTATTTGCAGTCGCCGCACAGGGTGTCAATGCACAAGACATTGGTTACTCTCAGTTTTATGCAAACCCTCTGTATCTCAACCCAGCCTTTGCCGGTTCTAAGGTTGCCCCGCGTATCTCGTTGAACTACCGTATGCAGTGGCCAAGTCTCGTCAGTGCCTTCCATACGGTATCTGCCTCCTACGACCAATATGTCGACGTTTTGCACGGCGGTATAGGTGTCATGGCAATGGCCGACCGTCAAGGCGATCATGGTGCTCTGGGCCTTTACAATATCGGTTTGATATATTCTTTCCGTTTCCAGGTCAGCCGCGACATATTTGTCAATGCCGCCTTGCAAGCCACCTTGGCTAATGAAAATTTGAAGTGGGATGAGGAAAATATGCGTTTTCCTGACCAGATAGACCCCGTCTATGGTTACCTGTGGCGCACCTCTGCTCAGCGCCCCGACAAGACCAACAAGTGGTATATGGACTTCCATGCCGGTGTGTTGGCTTACGGCGAGAACTGGTATGGCGGTGTTTCTGCCAGCCACCTCAACCGTCCTGACCAGGGATTCTACAGCGAAGACCGTATACCTATGAAACTTACCGCTCATGCGGGTGGTATGGTCAACCTCGCCAAAGAGCGTCGTCGTACCTCTTCATTAGGCCTCGGCACCCCTATCATCTCTCCTAATGTTATCTATCAGTATCAAGGCACGTTCCACTATTTCAACTATGGTGTATACCTCGATTGGGAGCCTTTCATGGTTGGTGTGTGGTATCGTAACGGCCTCGAAAACTCCGACGCTTTTATCTTTATGGCAGGCGTTCAGCAGGACTACTGGAAGATTGGCTACAGCTACGACGTTACTGTCTCCAAACTCGCCAACAATACTGCTGGAGCTCATGAAATCTCTCTGGGTATCCTTCTCCCTGTTCCTGAACAGAAGAAGAAAGTCAAGGCTATCCGTTGTCCTTCCTTCTAATGTAGTGTACTACGCTACGACGTTTCTTTCTTTTCTTTTCGATAATAAAAATTTGATAATATGAAAACGCTTAAGTTCTCTCTATTCTTGCTCGCCACCGCTTGCCTCGTGGTGTCATGTAGCAAAGGCAATCAGTCTGCCACTACAGGCTGGAATGTCAACGACCCTGAATGGGGTGGCTTTGAGGTTGCCGACGTTATCGAGCAACCCGATGCTCCAGGCCTTCTATTTATCGAAGGCGGCTCTTTCGTGATGGGACGTGTTGCCGACGATTCCCGCTTCCAGTGGAACAACGTAGGTCATACTGTTACGGTCTCTTCCTTCTATCTCGACGAGACTGAGGTTACCAACGTCGCCTATCGTGAATTCGTTTATTGGATGGAACGCGCTTATAAGGAGGAATTCAACCAGAAGTATCGTTCTATTCTTCCCGATGTCAACTGCTGGCGCGATAAACTTGCATGGCGTGAGACGGCTGTCGACTATTATTTCGAAAGCCCTATCTATAATGATTATCCTGTCGTGGGTGTTTCTTGGGAGCAGGCTTCCAAGTATTGCAAATGGAGAACCGACCGCGTCAATGAGAAAATCCTCGTAGACCGTGGCATCATCACCCTCAACGCAGGTGCTGACTTTGAAGGTTCTGCCGCTTTCCAGACCGATGTTTACCTCGCTGGCCGTTATGAGGCAGAAGGTGGTGTAAAACTGCCTGACCTCAACCCAACGAGCGAGAACGACGAAGGCCGCGATGTCCGCAAGACCGACGGTATCCTCGTCCCATCGTATCGTCTTCCTACGGAGGCTGAATGGGAGTTCGCTGCACTCGGTATGATTGGCAACACTGTCGACGAGCGTATCGTAGAGCATAAGACCTATCCTTGGGCTGGTCAGAGCGTCCGTTCTGCCAACAAGGACTACTATGGTCAGTTCCTCGCCAACTTCAAGCGCTCTCGTGGCGACGCCATGGGTGTGGCTGGCAACCTCAACGACGGTTGGGACTATACCGCTCCTGTCAAATGGTATTTCCCCAACGACTACGGCCTCTATCACATGGCTGGCAATGTCAGCGAGTGGGTGATGGACGTCTATCGTAAAGATGTCGACCCTGTAGGCGGCGAAGATGTCGACCCATTCCGTGGTAACGTATATACCGAGATAGTCTACGACGAGGACGGTCAGGCCCTCACCAACGACGAAGAGGCTGGTGACCTTACCTATCGTCCTATCGAGGACGACATGAACCGTCGCAACTATCGTATCGCTGACAACATCAACTACCTCGATGGCGACAAGACTTCTTCTTTCTATGATTACAGCTCCAAGTCGTTAATAGACACTTGGGTAACCGATAGCGAAAACTCTTCCGATGAAGAAGAGGAAGAGGCAGAGGAAGAAACCGAAGAGGCTGTTGATGAGACCAACCAGGAAAACGTTACTAATATGATGTATCGCCGTTCTACCAATAAGAAGAGCGAGGTAACATCTCTTATCAACAACAAGGTTCGCGTTGTAAAGGGTGGCTCTTGGAACGACCGCGCCTACTGGATGCAGGCTGGCACACGTCGCTACTATGACCAAGACAAGTCTACCTCTTGGATTGGCTTCCGTTGCGCTATGGATCGCATCGGTTCTCGTACTCGTCAATAATAAGAATTGATTAATAATTGCTACGGGGGCATCGCTTATAAGGCGGTGCCCCTTCTTTTTGTGTCTTCAACATCTTTTTATTCAGTTTGTTGTATAGTTTATTCGTTTATGTCTCTCTTTTTTCATACCTTTGCAATCTTTATTAAGTAGTATGAAAAGGCTTTTCCTGCTTCTATTTTTTCTGGTTAGCTCGTATTTGTGCACGCATCTTGTCGCTCAAAAGCTTATAACATACGAGTCGGGCATGGGCACTCGCGAAACGGGCAACTCCGATGTGTGGATACTTTACAACCAAGTGCGTGCCGAACATGAGGGCATGGTGCTCTATGCTGATTCCGCTATTATGAACATTGCTCGTAACGACTTCACAGCTTTTCGTAATGTTCGCATAGAACTCTCCGACACCACTACAATATATGGCGACCACCTGTACTACGACGGCGAACGTCGCGTGCTGGATATATGGGACGACACTGTGGTGCTTGTTGATGGCGCTACAGTGCTACGTACCGCGCATATCTATTACGACCGCAATACTTCTACCGCCGCCTATACTACTTGGGGCAAGACAGTCAACGGGGTCAAGTCGTTGCAAAGTCGCGAGGGCTATTACAATTCCGACACTAAGGACCTCCGCCTCTATCGCAAGGTGGTGCTCGACGATAGCGCTACACATATCACTACCGACACTATGCTTTATAATGTTGATACGCGTCTTGCGTGGTTTATTGGCAGTACCGATATATATATCGATTCTACATATATTTATAGCGAGTATGGCTGCTACTCCGCCGACACCGACTATGCTATGTCGGTAAAAGCTACGCGTGTGCTTATCGACCACAAGGAGATTTTTAGCGATACGTTGTACTACTGGAAGCTTACGCAGCGTGCCGAGGCTTATCATCATGTTATTGTCAAAGATACTATCAACAAGTTGCTCGCTTTTGGCAATCATGCCGAGATGGACAACACCTTGCACTATACTTTTGTTACAGACAGTGCTGTGGTGATGATGACCGAGAAGACCGACACTCTGTATGTACATGCCGACACGATGAGGGCTTTGACCGATTCTGCTGGCAAGCTGCTCTCTATTGTGGCGTTCTATAAGGTCAAGTTTTACCGTCACGACGGACAGGGACTTTGCGACTCTGCCTATTATTCTGCCACCGATTCTTTGTTGCGCCTTTTCTATAGTCCGGTGTTGTGGTATGAGACATATCAGTCTACGGCAGATAGTATAGATGTATATCACGACTCCGTAGGGTTGAGTCTCGCATATCTCAATGGCAATAGCATGGTGGTGCAATATGTCGATGTGGAGAATTTCAATCAGCTGAAGGGCAAAAACACAACGGTTTTCTTTATCAATGGCAAGCCTACACATGCCGATATTGTGGGCAATGCCGAGATGGTGTATTATATCACCGAAGAGGACTCCTTGCAAAATGAGATGATGGTGGGCGTCAATGTTGGCACGGGGTCGAGTATGCGCATCTATTTCGCTCACAGCAAGGCTACTCGTCTTGTTACCTACGGCAATCCCGATATGCAGACCTATCCCTTAAAGCAGTTGCCGGCACAGAAGAAGCGTCTGCCATCCTTTGCCTGGTATGACGACCGTCGTCCACACTGTCTGTGGGATATCTTTGTGTGGTGACATTTTGTCATTTGACTCCTTTTGGCAACGTTTTTGACACATAATATGAAGAAGTTTATTAAAAAAATATTTATGCAATCAAACGAAG
>JAZRVD010000265.1:0-2276 GCA_045598945.1 Bacteroidales bacterium
TATGAAAAAATTAATTTTATAAAAAAAATTCAACAAAAAAAATAATATAAAATCCACAAAAAAAAGATGTATCTTTGCAACGATAAAAGAAAGAAAAAAAAGACATGAAAGAATATAAAAAAAGAGTGGCTGACGGACTACTCGCAGACAAATTAGATGCGATGGGTGCAGTGCTCATTGAGGGTCC
This sequence comes from Bacteroidales bacterium, assembly GCA_045598945.1. Classification (GTDB taxonomy): domain Bacteria; phylum Bacteroidota; class Bacteroidia; order Bacteroidales; family P3; genus Colimorpha. The sequence continues at coordinate 188 of JAZRVD010000265.1, forward strand.
CAAATATTGCGGCAAGACGATGATGGCATGCCAACAAGCCAAGAGCATACTATTCATGGCAGACCCTGACACCAAAGAGCAGAACATGCAGCTGGCACGCACCAACATAAAACGACTGCTGCAAGGCATGACACCTCGTCTGATAGACGAATGGCAAATGGCGCCACAGTTCTGGGATGCAGTGAGATACGAGGTAGACAACAGAGACGACGACGGCCAATTTATACTGACAGGTTCTGCCATGCCACCCAATTTGTCCCAAATATTCCATTCTGGCACAGGGCGTATAGCACGAATGAAACTTCGCACAATGAGCCTATGGGAATCGGGAGAATCGACGGGCAACGTGAGCTTGTCGGCACTGTTCAAGAATCCCGATCAAATAGACGGAGCCAGCATAATAGATATAGAACAGCTGGCATTTCTCGCCTGCCGGGGAGGATGGCCTAAATCGACACTCAAAAAAAACAGAAAGGCCTCGCTAATGCAAGCCAAAGAATACTTCGAGACTGTTTGTCAGATTGACATGTCGAGAGTCGACGATGTGCAGAGAAACCCGGAGCTTGTCAGAAGGATAATGCGGTCGTATGCACGCAACCAAGGTACGCAGGCAAGTGCAGGCACCATACTCGCAGACATTAAAGCTAACGAGAGCGACGAGATAAGCGAGAACACGATATACACCTACCTGAATGCGATGAGGATGATATTTGTAACCGACGACACCAAAGCCTGGAACCCTAACCTCCGTTCCAAGACAGCCATACGCTCATCAGACACACGCTACTTCATAGACCCATCTATTGCGACAGCAGCCTTGGGAGCATGTCCAGACGACTTGATAAACGACCTCAAGACATTTGGATTTATCTTCGAGACACTATGTATGCGAGATCTAAAGGTGTATACCGACGCTCTTGACGGCACGGTGTATCACTACAGAGACAAGAACAACCTGGAATGCGACGCTGTGATACATCGTAGCAACGGACAATACGGACTAATAGAGATAAAGCTCGGCGGAGAGCATCTTATAAACGAGGGAGCGAAGACACTCCTTGCCGTCGCCAACAAGATGGACCCAGAGAGGATGAGAAAGCCATCGTTTATGATGGTGCTTACGGGCGTTGGAGATTATGCTTATCGTAGGTCAGAAGATGGGGTGCTGGTGGTGCCAATAGGCTGCTTGAAGGATTGATTTTAGGGACTTCGCCCCTATGACCCTACATACTTTCTTTCTGCTTGCACAGAAAGAAAGATGCAACGCTGTGCTCTAATTCCTAAAAATAACATCTTACATGCCTAAGGCGTGCGAACTCGATGCTTCGCATCTCAAACAAGCACGTTGCCTCATCAAGCTCGGCAGCCACTGGCATTTTCACTGAATTACAGATGTTATTTTTTCACGGAATTTCGTGCAAGGCATGAGTAGCTGACGCACCAAGAATATAAACTGTTATGTTCCTTTCAAAAGAATAAAGGAGTTTTTTTTATTTTCTCCAATGCTAACACATAATTAATTGTTTTTTCTTGTGTTATTTGCAACCAAAATCTCATTTCATTTTTAGGCATGTCATAAACCATGTATATGGTATTTTGTAGTATTTTTTCTACTCTTTCTCGTTCTGACAGCGGGTCTACCTCCATAACATCCATCTGTATGTTGATTTACACAGTTGCCGAACTTCCAACATAATCTATCAAGCTCTCATCGGAATAAGTAAAAGGAGCATTAACCGTTATTATGGCAGTGTCTACATCAATAGATATTGTAGCACTACCGACACAGTTACCCTCGAACTTAATAGTAGTGATAGAATCTGAAAATGTCTTATTGGACAACTTCAGCCCATTTGAATTTCTAACATTATCGGTGTTTTGTTGTCCAGCTTCATCGTCCTTGCTGCAAGGAGCAAAGGCAAGCATAGAGAGGGCTGCAAGAATAAAAAGGAACTTTTATAACTATGTTATTTAACGTTTAAGATGTTACATGTTCGTCTACACCCAAGGCGATGCCGTTGGGCTAATGGCTTCTGCCCCTCACGGGTAGAAGATAGACGTTTATCTTCTACACCCAAGGCGATGCCGT